>JACQCN010000334.1 GCA_016201575.1 Candidatus Rokuibacteriota bacterium
ATTCCGTCCGGGCGGCGACCACGAGGTCGTCCCCCTCCACG
Organism: Candidatus Rokuibacteriota bacterium; assembly: GCA_016201575.1. Lineage (GTDB taxonomy): Bacteria > Methylomirabilota > Methylomirabilia > Rokubacteriales > CSP1-6 > AR9. The sequence goes on from JACQCN010000334.1 coordinate 42, forward strand.
AGACGGAGCCCCGCGGCCTCGGCGTGGAGCAGCCGGGCGGCCTCGTTGACGATCAGCGACAGCAGCTCTTCCTGCTCGTGGACGGCGGCGAGGCGGCGCGAAACCTCGTTCAGCGCCTCCAGACGGTGCTGGTTCCGCTCGGCCTGCTCGTAGAGGCGCGCGTTCCGGAGCACGAGCCCGGCCTGGGCGGTCACGCGCTCGAGCCGCTGGAGCTCGCGCTCCGCGAAGGTCCGGCGCGCCGTCCACCAGACGACGTAGAACGCGCCCACGACTTCCCCGTCGAGCGTCAGCGGGAGCATGAGGCCCGACCGGTGCCGGAATGACCGGAACATCTCGTGGGTGAACCGCGGGTCGCTGGCGACGTCGTCGGACCACACGGGCCGCCGCTCGCCCCAGAGCGAGAGATAGAAGCCCTGCTCCCGCAGCGGCAGCGGCGACGTGGCGAGCGTCGCGAGATGCTCCTTCGGCACGCGATAGGCGGCCATCGGGACGATCTGGTCGGTGGCGGGGTCGAACAGGTAGGCCGCCGCCGTGTCGGCGCCGAGCAGTCGCGCCAGCTCGCGGCTGATCCGCCGCAGCGCCTCCTTGACGTCGAGCGTCGAGCTGACCGTGGCCGCGATCGTGGCCACGGCCTCGCTCTCGGCCAGGCGGTCGGCAATCTCCCGCTGCAGGCGGTTGTTCTCCCGCACGAGGCGGCGCCGCTCGATCGCCCGCTGGACGATCGTGCGGAGGCGGGAGAAGTCCACCGGCTTCGGGAGGTAGCCCGCCGCGCTCCCCGCCAGCGCCTCGATCGCCGAGTCGAGCGAGGCGTGGCCGGTGACGATGATGAACTCGGGCGACTCGGGGCCGCCGAGCGCCCCGCGCATCACGTCGCCGCCATTCATGTCGGGGAGGAGCAGGTCGAGCAGGACGAGGCCCACGCCACCCTCGCGGATGCGTCGCAACCCGTCCGCGCCCGTGTGGGCGACCGCCACCGCGTACCCCTCTCCCGCGAGGAAGTCGCTCAGAGCCTGCGTGACGTCGGGGTCGTCGTCGATCACGAGGACGGCGTCGTCGCTCGCCATCATATCGTCGAGGCTATCACCAAACATTCCCGAACCCGCCGTTCTGTGGGAGGACGACCGCGAGCCACGCGAGCTGGACGCCGACGAACACCGCGAGGCCGCGCGGGTACCCCGCGCGGACCTGCGCCCGGTAGTGGCAGACGCCGCCGGCCAGGGCCACCAGGCCGAAGAGGGCGCCGTTGTGCGTCGAGAGGAGCCCGTAGTGGAGCGCCAGCCCCCCCGCGAAGGTCCAGAGGAGGTCCACGCGAGCGCCGAGGGCACGACGACGGTGCGCATGATCTGACGCTCGGGCGCCCCGAGGAACCGGGCGGAATGGATCAGATCGGGGTCCACGCTGCGCGCGCCCTGGAACGTGTTGAAGAAGACGATGAAGAAGACGATCGTCTGCCCCGGTGGGCGCATCTGGAGCGAGACGAGCGCCGCCTCGTCGCCGAACTGCTGGGGCTCAACCGCCGCCTGGCCAAAGCCTATCTGCTCAACGAGCAACTCGCGCGTCTCTGGGACTACACCTACGAAGGGGCTGCGCGCCGCTTCCTCACGACGTGGCTGCGGGCGCGAGGGGCGCCAGTACATCTTTCGCGCGCCCGCGCCGATCACATACCCCGGCCTGGCGATCTTCCTCGCGGTGCTCGGCTTCAACCTCTTCGGAGACGGGCTCCGCGACGCGCTCGACCCGCGGATGCGCGTCCATCACCGCGAGACCCATTGAGTCGCGGGAACCGGTCGAGGAGCGTGCCGGACTGACCTCCGTCCGAGCGCCGGCTCCGCCGGCGCAAATCCCGGGGGATGCTCGAAGGGGGCCGTCGAGGCCCCCTTGATGATCTAACCCGTGAAGAGGCCGCCGTTGGGCGAGAGCCACTGGCCGGTCACGTAGCTGCTGTCGTCGGAGGCCAGGAACAGCGCCGCCGTGGCCACCTCGCGGGGCTCGGCGAAGCGCCGCAGCGGGATTTGGCTCGTGGCCAGCATGCGCATCATCGGCGTGAGGAGCGCGGTCATGGGCGTGTCGATCCAGCCGGGGCAGATGGCGTTCACGCGGATGTTCCGCGAGGCCACTTCCCGCGCGACCGAGCGCGTGAAGGACAGGATGCCGCCCTTGGCGGCGCCGTAGTGTGGCGCGACCTCGATCCCCATGAGGGCGGCGACGCTCGAGATGTTGACGATGGCGCCCCGGTTGCGGGGGCTCATGAGGCGGAGCGCCTCGCGGGTGCAGAAGAAGGTGCCGTTCAGGTGGACGCCGATCATCCGGTGCCACGCCTCGTCGCTCAGCTCCTGGGTGACGTCCCAGTGGGTCTGGATCGGCTGGCCGCTCACCATCTCGCCGATCCGCGCCTCGGCTTTCCCCGCGAGGCCCTGCACGTCGCCCGAGGAAGTCTCGGCGATCCCCGCGTTGTTGACGAGGGCGGCCGGCGGCGGGTCACAGCTCGAAGCCGAGGCCTTCCGTCCCGGGGATCAGCTCGAAGGGGAGGCCGCCCGCGCGCGAGGCTTCCTCGGTGAGGCGATCGAGCAGCGCGTCGCTGTGGCCCGGATCGTGGTGGAACGTGACGAGACGCTTCACTCCGGCCGCGGCGGCGAAGTGGAGCGCCTGGTCGATGGTGCTGTGGCCCCAGCCCACGCGCTGCCGGTACTCGACCTCCGTGTACTGGGCGTCGTGGATCAGCAGGTCCGCGCCCGACGCCAGCTCGAACCCCGAGGTCCAGTCCGGCTCCGCCGGGAAGCTGGCGGCGCCGAGGGCGAGCTCGTGGTCGGGCAGGTAGGTCAGCGTCGTGCCGTCCTCGCCGATCCGGTAGCCGACGGTCGAGCCCGGGTGGCAGACGAGGCTCGCCTCGATCTCGAACCGCCCGATGCGGAAGCGCTCGAGTGGGGCGTCGTGGAGGGTGAGACGGCAGGGGAGATCGCGGATCCGCACGGGGAACAGCGGCGGCGACAGGTAGCGCGACAGCCGCGTGCGGAGGTCGAGGGTCGCGGAAGGCGGGGCCCAGATGTGGACGTCGCGGCCCGGCTGGTCGAGCGGCGTGAAGAAGCCGAGGCCCTGGATGTGGTCCATGTGCAGGTGGGTCAGGAGCACGTCGATGCGGCGGAACCCGCCCTCGAGCGTGCCCCCGAGGCGGCGGATCCCGGTTCCGGCGTCGAGGATCAGGAGGCTGTCGTCGCCGCCCCGCACCTCGACGCACGCGGTGTTCCCGCCGTAGCGGACGGTCTCGGGCCCCGGGGCCGCCAGCGATCCGCGCGTGCCCCACAGCGTGACCTTCACTGCGTCTCGTCCTGCCAGAAGATCGCCACGGCGCCGAGGTGCCGGCCGCCCTGGCCCTCGAGCGGGAAGGCGGTCACCCCGAGCCGCCGCGAGACGCCGTCGAGGCCGCGGATCCAGAGGACCCGGTGGGAGGCGCGCCGCTCGTTGAGGGCGATCGTGAGCGGGAGCATCCGGGCGGGCAGGGGCAGGCCGTGCTCGTCCGTCGGCGCGAAGACCGTGGACCACTCCTCGAGCGGCATCTCCCCGGTCTCGTCGTAGCGGGTGCCCAGGATCGCCTCGGCGCGCTCGTTGTAGAAGAGCATGTCGCCCCGCGGGTCGACGAGGAAGATCGGCATCGCCAGGTAGCTGGCGAGCTGCCGCATCAGGATGATCTCCAGCGGCTTCTGGGCCACCGCCCTCACCGGATCTTCGCGGCGTCGTAGACCTCGCCGAAGAGGGCCCAGTACTCGCCGTTGAACCGCGCGAGCTGCTCCTGCTCGATCGGGTAGAAATCCGTCGGGCTCGTGTTGACCTTGATCCCGGGCAGGAGCAAGGGCAGGGCGAGGTCCTTGATGTTCGCCGCCTGCCGCATCACGTTGGCGCGCGTGAGGTCGTCGCCGCACTGGCGGAGGACGTGCACCAGGGTCTGCGCCACCGAGTACCCGTACCCGTTGGCGCCGTCGATCACGTTCCCCTCCGGGTAGTACTTCTGCATGAACGCCAGCCACTCCTTGAGGCCGGGGTCGTTCTTCCACTGCGGGTCGGTCGGGTCCTTCCCGTAGATCGCGGTCACGATGTCGCGGGAGGCGTCGAGGCCGGCGGGCTTGAGGACGCTGCCCACCGAGGCCGAGACGTTGTTGAGGAGGTGGAGCGGCTTCCACCCGATCTCGTGGACCTTGCGGATGGCCTGGGCGGCGAACTTGGGCGTGGTGACGTTGAAGAAGACGTTGGCGCCGCTGTTCTTAAGATTGACGATCTGGGAGTCGACGGTGGGGTCGGTGACTTCGTAGGTCTGCTCGGCCACGATGACCTTGCGAGCGGCCTCGCCGAGCCCGTCCTTGAACCCCTTCACGTAGTCCTTTCCGTAGTCGTCGTTCTGGTAGAGGATGCCGATCTTCGGGTCCGGCACCTGCTTGAGCACGTAGTGGGCGTAGATCTTCCCCTCGGTCTGGTAGTTGGGCTGCCAGCCCATCGTCCAGGGGTGTCCGACCGGGTCGCCCCACTTCGTCGCGCCGGTCGCCACGAACAGCTGGGGGATCTTCCGGTCGTTCAGATACTTCCAGATCGCCGTGTTCGACGGGGTGCCGAGGGTCTGGAACAGGAACAGCACCTCCTCCTGCTCGACGAGCCGCCGCACCTGCTCGACGGTCTTGGGCGGGCTGTAGCCGTCGTCGAGGCTGATGAAGCTGATCTTCCGGCCCTTGATCCCGCCCTCCTCGTTGACCTTCCGGAAGTAGGCGGCGATCACCTTGCCGATCGTGCCGTACGCCGACGCGGGGCCGCTGTACGGGTTGGTGTTGCCGATCTTGATCTCCGTGTCGCTGGCCCCCGGGTCGTAGCGGCCGACGCCGTGGGTAACGGCGGGGAGCAGCGCGAGCGTGATCAGGAAGATGGCGAGCGTGGCCGATCGCGGGACGAGCCTCATTGGACGTCCTCCTCAGCCGAGGTATCGGAAGGTGCGGAAAGACTAGTCCCGCGTGACGGCGTGGTCAAGAAGACCGGCACTACCCTGTCGGGTCAGCGCCGATAAGCGTGAAGCACCGAGGAGCTTTCGGCGTCCAATGTGGTGTGTTGGCCCGGCCTCGAATTGCGGGAAGGCTGAAGGGGGAGGAGGCGGTATGAAACGGCTAGGCTGTGTCATCCTGGCGGCGGTCAGCCTCACCCTCGGAAGCGCAGCCCATGCTCGGGCGGGCTCCCCTTCGCCCGGCCGTGCGGCGGCGTCGCACCTCCAGATGGCGGGCGGGCACGGCGGCGGACATCACGGTGGGCGCTCGGGCCGCTTCCACGGCCATCGTCGCGGCGTGTTCGTGCCCAACACCTTCATCGGCGCTCCCTTCTTCTGGGACCCCTTCTGGGACGATCCGTTCTTGTACGCCCCTCCGCCGTCCCGGCCGGTTATCATCGACCGGGGGCCGCAGGTCTACATGCAGCAGCCCGGTTCGAACTACTGGTACTACTGCGCCGATGCCGGCGCCTATTACCCGTACGTCCAGCTGTGCCCGAAGGGGTGGACCAAGGTCGTTCCCCCCGGGAACGGGTAGCGGAGGGAAGCGCCGATGATCGGACACCGCCTTTCTGTCCTGCTCGTCGCGCTCGCCCTCGCCGGCTGCGCGACGGCACCCACCAGCCCGAGCGTGATGGTGCTGCCGGCGCCCGGCAAGCCGCTGGATGAGTTCCAGGCGGAGGACCTCGTCTGCCGGCAATGGGCACAGCAGCAAGGCGATACCCAGCGACGGTTCGACGTGGCATACCAGCAGTGCATGTACGCCAAGGGAAACCAGATCCCGGGGAGACCCTCGGGGAGGTCGGCTCCGCCACCGGCGTCGTCCTCGGGGCCTTCGGCAGCGCCAGGACCGCCGCCGATCCCGCCCGCTCCGGCGGGGCCGGCGGCTCCGGCCCCGGGTGTCGCGCCGCCGCCTTCAGGCGGTTGACGTCTAGCCCGGTTATGAGAGTCTTGGAGCCTACCCGAGCAGCATGGGGGAGGGGGAAAATGAAAAAGCTCTTCGTCCTCGTGGTCGTCGCGCTCCTCGTCTCGGCTGCGGCCCCGAGCAACGCCGACGCTTGGCGGGGACACGGACGCGTGTCCGTCGGCACTCACGTGTTCATCGGGGGGCCCGTCTGGGGTGGCTGTTGCTGGGGCGGACCATGGTGGGGGCCTGGCTGGGGCTGGGATCCGTTCTGGTACCCTCCGTATTACTCGTATGCTCCGCCGGTGGTGATCCAGCAGCAGCCGCTGGCCTACACCCAGCAGCAGGCTCAGCCGGCTCAGCCCGCGCCGCAGGCGCAGCAGGCGTCCTACTGGTACTACTGCGCCGACGCGAAGGCCTACTACCCTTACGTCCAGCAGTGCCCCGCCGGCTGGCTGAAGGTCGTTCCGCAGACGGCGCCGCCGGGACAATGAACAAGACGGGCTTCCTTTCCCTGGTTGTCGTGGTGGCCGTGACGGGGTGTGCCACCATCCCGACCGGTCCCAGCGTCATGGTTCTGCCGGGATCGGTGAAGACCTTCGAGCAGTTCCAGACCGACGACGCGGTGTGCCGGCAGTGGGCGCAGCAGGGGCTCGGAATCACGCCGGGCCAGGCGGCGACCCGCAGCACCGTGACCGGCGCCGCGATCGGGACGCTGGCCGGAGCCGCGCTCGGCGCCGCCATCGGGGCAGCCGCTGGGAGCCCGGCCACGGGGGCGGCGATCGGCGCCGGTGGCGGCCTCCTGTTCGGGACGGCGGCCGGCGCCAGCGCCGGTGAAACCGCGCACGTGACGGTCCAGCGCCGCTACGACATCGCGTACCAGCAGTGCATGTACGCCAAGGGCAACCAGATCCCCGGAGTCGTGGCTGCGTCGCAACCGGTTGCGCTCCCGCCCCCTCCACCGCCGCCGGCCTCGGCTCCCACGCCGCCTGCTTCCACGCCGGCCCCCTCGGTGCCGCCCGCCAACGCGCCCGCGCCGCCCCAACCGGCGCGCTGAACCACGCGGGCGGGGGGCGCGCCGGCGCCGACCGGCGCGTTCCGTTGTACACTCCGCTGCAGCGAGAAGTTCGGCGGCTCTCCCGTGGCAATGAGTCACCTTCCGTGACAGCGCTTGTACTTCTGGCCGCTTCTGCACGGGCACGGCGCGTTGCGTCCCACCTTCGGAACCGCCAAGGGCGGAGAGTCGCCGTTTCCTTCGAGCACCGCACATCCCATATCAAACGCTGCCTGTCGTTCGTCGTCTAGGACGATGAGAGTCGGCGTGTATACGATGCGTGTCGGGACGTTCGAGTAGTACCCCGACTGCACCGGCGCGTCTGGCTGAGGCGTTATTCTCAACCACGTGATCTGTTTGCCTATGGTACCTCCTGCGGCATCGCGATCTGCCATGGCGAG
>JACQCN010000335.1 GCA_016201575.1 Candidatus Rokuibacteriota bacterium
ATGCCCGCGCCCACCTCGGCGCCGATCGGATGCTCCGCGACGACTAGCGCGCCGGCCGCCCGCGGCGTGTGCTTGGTGACGCGAAGGGTGGACCGGATCACGCGAATACTATGCCCGGAAGGCCCCCCGAGCGCCAGCCTCCGCCGTTCCGGCAGCGGGTGATGTCGACGAAGCGGAATGCCGATCCGGTCCGCGGCCGGTCAGCGGGACTGACCGAGGACTCTGCGGACTTCGAGGAACACTGCGGCCCCAATGCCCTCGATGCGCCCGGAGATCCGGTGCACGCGGTAGGCCATGTAGCCGACGGCTGCGACCTCGAGGCCAATGGCCCCCAGCATCGCCGCGAGGAACGCGTGCTCGCTCATCGTTGACCCGCGAGGCGACCGGAACGCCAGAGCATCGTGTTCGGAAGCGTCAGGCGTTCTCCGCTGTTGGTCAACGTCGGGACCCGGATACAGTCGCCCGAGAGGGCCTTTTTCCGTTGGTGAATAATGCGGGCTAGCGCAGCTTCTTGACCGGGTTGCGCAGGACGCCGATCCCCTCGATCTCCACGGTGACGAGGTCGCCGTCGGCGAGCGCGTGCTCGTCGGGCACGAGGATGCCGGTGCCGGTGGAGAGCACGGTGCCGGCGGGGATCGGGTTGTCGCGCCGGAGCCAGTCGACCAGCTCCGGGCAGCGCCGCTTCATCTCGCCGGTGTTGACCTTGCCCTCGTAGAGCCGGGCGCCGCCCCGCTGGATCGCGCAGCGCAGCTCGAGCGCGTGCGGGTTCCTGATCTCCCCCGACGTCACCAGGACGGGCCCGAAGGCGAAGCAGCCCGTGAAGATCTTGGACTGGGGCAGGTAGAGCGGGTTGGCGCGCTCGATGTCCCAGGCCGAGACGTCGTTGCCGCACGTGTAGCCGACGACGGTCCCGCCGGCGCCGATCACCAGCCCCAGCTCGGCCTCGACGGCGGTGAGGGAGGAGTCGCGGCGGACGCCGATGGGCGCGTTCGGGCCGACGGCCCGCGCCGCCGTGGCCTTGAAGAAGAGCTCCGGGCGCTCGGACTCGTAGACGTGGTCGTAGATGCCCTTGGCCCGGCCCTGGTGCGCCGTGTAGTAGTCGGCGCTGCGCCGGTAGGTGATGCCGGCGCCCCAGATCTCGGGCGGGACGAGCGGCGCGAGGAGGTGGGGGCGGCGCGGCGCCGGCGCGACGTCGAGCTCGGCCAGCGTGCGGCGGGCGCGCTTGCCCTTCATGAGCCGCCGCGCCAGCCGCTCGACTCCCGCCCCGGTCTTGCCCTGGACGACGAGGTCGAGGACGGAGGCGACCTTTGCCGTCCGGGAAGTGATGTCGACGACGGCGTCGCCGTCGACGACGCCGACTCGCGTTCCCGCCTGCGGCTCGAAGTACTGGCAGAGCTTCATACGTGTCTCCTCGCGTCGTGTGAGCTCGCTTGAACCGGACCAACAATGTGGCGGGGGCCGCGGCGTGTCAAGGGGATTTCGGCTATGATAGGGTCCCGATGACGCTCGCCGAGGTCTTCCACACCGGGATCACCGTCTCCGATCTGGAGCGCTCGGTCGCGTTCTACCGCGACGTGCTCGGCCTGGAGCTGGTGGCGCAGTGGGACAGCGCGCAGCCCTACCTGCGGGCCGTGGTGGGCTACCCGGACGCTGAGCTGCGCATCGCGTTGCTCCGGCTGCCGCGGGGCAGCGCCGGCGCCTCGGGTCACCACATCGAGCTGCTCGAGTACCGCGTCCCCCGCGGCACCCGCGGCGATGCCCGCACCTTCAACCCCGGCAACGCTCACGTGGCCTTCATGGTCGAGGACCTGGACGCCGCCTACGCCGAGCTCGCGGCCCGGGGCGTGCGCTTCAAGTCGACGCCGGTGGAGATCACGCACGGCCGGAACAAGGGGGCGAAGGCGGTGTACTTCCTGGATCCCGACGACGTCACCCTCGAGCTGATCCAGCCCGCCCACGCCGCGAGCTAGCGCGGGCTCAGTTCAGCCATGCCTGCTGAGACGTTCTACTGCGGGAACTGCGGCTCTCCCCTCTACTTCGGACGCAAGTTCAAGGAGCACACCCTCGGGCGGCCCTGCCGCCGGTGTCAGACGCTCAATCCGACCTACTTCCACTACTGCTACCGGTGCGGCGAGCGGATCCTCTTCCCCGAGGAGGCCGAGGACGAGACCACGTGAGGCATCAGGTGCTCGTCGAGGAGGGAGGCCCTCCGATCACAAGGTGCCCGCTCCACGGGATCGCCTGCGACGAGGAGCGCGAGGTCTGCCCCGAGTGCGCCAAGCCGGGCTCCGCGAGCCGGCCCGCCGCCAGGTTGGCGGCCCCGGCCATGTGGGCGATCTTCGACCTCGACGAGGAGGGCGGGCTTGGTGGCCATCGTGTAGTTGGCGTCGAAGACGCGCCGGGGCAAGGGGTACTCGACAGCGATGGTGCGGACGTCGCGGATCTTCGTCACGGGGCCCTCGGTGGGCGAGTCAGCTCTCGCCGGGCGGCTCTTCCGTCTCGCCCTGCTTGAGCTTCCGGAAGACGGTCTTGGGGTCGATCCCGAGGATCTTGGCGGTGAGCGTCTTGTTGCCCTTGGTCAGGCGCAGCGTCTCCTCGAGCATGCGGGTCTCGACCTCGTGCAGCGGCGTGCCGATCTTGAAGGTGACGACGCCCTCGGGCAGCGGGGTGGCCCCGGCCACGGTCTCGGGCAGGTCGGTCACCTCCACGCGCGCGCCGCGGGCCAGCACCACCGCGCGCTCGACCACGTTCTCCAGCTCGCGCACGTTGCCCGGCCACGAGTAGGCCTCCAGGCGCCGCATGGCGTCCTCGCCGAAGCCTTCGTCGAGCCGACGGTTGTTCTTGGCGGCGTAGACGCGCAGGAAGTGCTCGGCGAGGACGCGCACGTCCTCGCGGCGCTCGCGGAGCGGGGGGGCGGTGACGGTGATGACGTTCAGCCGGTAGTAGAGGTCCTCGCGGAAGCGCTTCTCGCGCACGAGCTGGGCCAGGTCCTGGTGGGTGGCCGCCACGATGCGCACGTCGACCCGGATCGTCCGGGTGCCGCCCACGCGCTCGAACTCCCCCTCCTGGAGCACGCGGAGGATCTTCGGCTGGGAGACGAGCGAGAGGTCGCCCACCTCGTCGAGGAACAGCGTGCCCCCGTCGGCCAGCTCGAAGCGCCCTTCCTTCCGGCCGACCGCGCCCGTGAACGCGCCCTTCTCGTGGCCGAACAGCTCGGACTCCAGCAGCGTCTCGGGCAGCGCCGTGCAGTTGACGGCGATGAACGGGCCGTTCCGGCGCGGCGACTTGTCGTGGATGGCGCGGGCGATCAGCTCCTTGCCGGTGCCGCTCTCGCCCTGGATGAGGACGGTGGCGGAGCTGGTCGCCACCTGGTCCACCAGCGTCATCGTGCGGCGGAAGGCCGGGCTCGTGCCGATGATGTTGCCCTGCCGCAGAAGGTCGTCGAGGCGCCGCTGCAGCGCGCGGTTCTGGGCGATGAGGGCGCGGCGCTCGAGGGCCTGGTTGATCACGCGGAGGAGCTGGGCGCGCTGGAAGGGCTTGGTGAGGAAGTCGGTCGCGCCCTCCTTCATCGCCTTCACCGCCTCCTCGACGGTGCCGAAGGCGGTGAGCATGATCACGTCGACCTCGGGCGCGACGACCTTCGCCGCCCGCAGCAGATCGAGCCCCGTCAGCCCCGGCATCTTCAGGTCGGAGAGCACGAGGTCGACGCCCCCGCCCTGGAGCCGCTCCAGCGCGGCCTGGCCGTCCGAGGCGAGCAGCACGTGGTAGCCCTCGCGCGTGAGCGTGCGCTCCAGGCTCTGGCGGACGGCGGGGTCGTCGTCGGCGACCAGGAGCGTCGCGGGCTCGACGGCCGCGGGGGCGTCAGACACGCTCGGGCCTCTTGACGGGCAGGCGCACGGTGAAGGCGGCGCCGGACCCCGGCTCGCTGCTCCAGTGGAGCGCGCCGCCGTGCTCCTCGACGATCTGGCGCGAGATGTAGAGGCCGAGCCCGGTGCCCTGGGGCTTGGTGGTGAAGAACTGCTCGAAGAGCCGGCGCCCCACCTCGGGCGTGATGCCCGGCCCGGTGTCGCCGACGGCGATCACGGCCGCGTCGTCGACGAGCCGCGTCGTCACGGTGAGCGTCCCGCCCTGGGCCAGCGCCTCGAGTCCGTTCTTGATCAGGTTCAGCACGGCCTGGCGGAGGAGCGTGCGGTCGATGGTCATGGGCGGGATGGCGGCGTCGGTCTTCACGTCCACCGTGATGGCCTGCCGCGTGGCCAGCGGCCGGATGAACTCCGCCAGCCCCACCACCATCTCGTTGACCGAGTCCTCCTCGAAGTGCGGCCGGGGGAAGCGGGCGAACGCCAGGTACTCCTCGGTCAGCGCGTCCAGCGTGTTCACCTGGTCGCGGATGGCGGCCACGAGGCTCGCCGCCTCCCCCATCTCGAGACCGGGCTGCTCCCGTACGATGTCACCGAGCATCTCCGCGTTCAGCTCGATGGCGGCGATCGGGTTGCGCACCTCGTGGGCGACCTTGAGCGAGAGCCGGCCGACGGTGGCCATGCGCTCGGCCACCACCAGCTCCTCCTGGGCGGCCTGGAGCCGCGTGAGGGTGCCCATCAGCTCGGCGTTGAGGCGCTCCACCTCGGCCCGGGCGCGGCGCTCGCGCTCCGCCACGTGCCCGAGGGCGAACGCCGGCAGCCCGACGAGCGCCATCAGGATCACCACCGCCGTCCACTTCACGTGCGGCAGGGCCAGCCACGCCGCCGTCCAGTAGAGGAGGCCCGCGATCAGCGCCATCAGGAGCCCGGCCCAGCCGCCGAAGTAGTAGGCGTTGACGGCGACGAGCGGGAAGAAGAGCAGGTAGTAGTAGCTGTCGCCGCCGCCGGTGAGGTACAGGAGGCAGAAGACCAGGAACAGGTCGACGGCGAGGGCGCAGCTGAAGATCGCCCGGGTCGCGCGTGGATGGACCGTGACGAGCGCGAACACGCCCGCCTTGTAGGCGGCGAACCAGAGCACCAGCGAGTAGACATCGACCAGGTGGCGGGCGCGGAGCGGCACCAGGCCGAGCGTGGCCAGGCCTCCCACCATGACCCCGGCCAGGAGGACCGCGAACATGCGCTCGTCCCGCGCGAGGAGCCGGACGATCGCGCCCCACGGGCGGCGCGGGCCAAGGGCGTCGAAGACCCCGGGGGCGTCCATACGTGCCGAATTGTACTCGCCGTGGTCGGTTGACGTCGACGTTACACTTGGGCTGTGCCGCCTCCGGTCCATCTCGCGTGACGGGCACGCTGCCCCTCTGGATCCGCGCCAGCGGTGACGTGGCCGCCCTGGCCGCGCGCCTCGCGCGCGCGGCGGCGATCGCGCTCGACACCGAGGCGGACAGCCTCCACCATTACCCGGGTCGGCTCTGCCTGGTCCAGGTCGCCGACGGGGACGGCGGCGCCCACCTGGTGGACCCGCTGTCGCCGGCCGACATGGGCCCGCTGGGCGGGGTCTTTGCCGACGCCGCCGTCCTCAAGGTCGTCCACGCCGGCGACAACGACCTCGCCCTCCTCAAGCGTCGCTACGACTTCGCCTTCGCGGGCGTCTTCGACACCTACATCGCCGCCCGCTTCCTCGGCGTCGCCGAGCTGGGGCTCGAGGGTCTGCTCCGGCGGGTGCTCGGCGTCGAGTCGGGGCCGTCGCGGCAGAAGGACGACTGGTCGGTGCGGCCGCTCACGCCCGAGCAGGAGCGCTACGCGCTCGACGACGTCCGCTACCTGATCGCGCTCCAGGACCGCCTGCGCGAGGACCTGCGCGCGGCCGGCCGCGAGGCGTGGGTGCTCGAGGAGTGCGCCGCCCTCGCCGCCAGCCCGCCGCCGCCCGAGCGCGCGGAGGATCCCGACGCGTTCCTCGCGATCAAGGGCGCCCGGGCCCTGCCCCCGCGCGCGCTCGCGGCGCTGCGCGAGCTCCACGCGCTCCGCGAGGCGCTCGCGCTCCGCGCCGACCGTCCGCCCTTCAAGGTCCTCGGCGGCGAGACGCTCCGCGACATCGCGGCGGCGTGCCCGGCGAGCGTCGAGGACCTGGTGCGGATCCCCGGGGTGACGGCGCACGTGATCCGGCGCTACGGTGAGGCGATCCTGGCCGCGGTCCGGCGCGCCGAGGCCGTCCCCCCGGCGGCGCTGCCCGTGCTGCCGCGGCGCCCGCGCCCGGTGGTCCCCGCGGCCGTCCGCCAGCGCGTCGACCGCCTGCGGGCGTGGCGGGGCGGCGCCGCCGAGCGGCTGGGCCTCGATCCGGGCGTGCTCCTGCCGGGGCGGCTGATCGAGCGCATCGCCGAGGCGGCGCCGGCCGACCTCGAGGCGCTGGCCCAGATCGAGGGCCTCCGCGAGTGGCGGGTGCGGGAGCTCGGGGCAGGCATCCTGGCCGCCCTCGCCGCATGACAAGACCCGGAGGGGGGCTGGGGCGAGGCGCATGACGCTGGCCGACGCGCGCGGCGTCGTTCTCGACCTCGACGGCTGCGTGTGGAACGGCCGGGAGGTCACGCCGGGCGCCCGCGAAGCCATCGCCGCGATCCGGCGGAGCGGGCGGGGCGTCGCCTTCCTCACCAACAACTCGCGCGCCACGGGCCGCGACATCCACGGGCGCCTGGTCGCGCTCGGGATCGAGGCGGACCCGCCGTGCGTGCTGACGCCGCTCGAGATCCTCGGCGAGTTCATCCGCGAGCGCTACGGGCCCTCCCGCGTGCTCGTGATCGGGGCGGAGGAGATGGCGGAGGTGATCCGGGGCGCCGGCCACGAGGTGCTCCCCCTCGACCGCTACCGCGAGGCCGGCGTCGTGGTCGTCGGCAACGACTTCGACCTCACCTACGCGCGGCTGACGGCGGCCGCACGCGCCGTCGCCGGCGGCGCCGCGCTGGTGACGCCGAACGTCGACCCCCGGCTGCCGATCGAGGGCGGCGAGTTCCTGCCGGGCTGCGGCGCGATCGTGGAGGCGGTGGCGGTGGCCGGCGGTCGCCGGCCCGAGATCGTCGGCAAGCCGGAGCCGCCCCTCTTCCGGATCGCCCTCGCCCGGCTCGGCCTCTCGCCGGGTCAGGCGGTGATGGTCGGCGATAGCCTGCAGTCCGACATCAGGGGCGCGCGCCGGGTCGGCATGCGCACCGTGCTCTTCGCGCCCGACGGCCCCCCGGCCGCCGAGGGTCCCGACCTCACGGTCCGCTCCTTCGCCGAGCTGCGCGCGGCGCTCGGCCTCTAGCCTGCATCATTCACGAACGGTAGTCGCGTGTGGCGGGCGGGTCCTGTCGCAGGGCGCCGCCCCCGCGGGTCCGGCTCCGTCACCCACTCGCCCGAACGCCGCGCTGCGCGCGGCGGACGGGACGAGGGGGGCCCACTGCGCGCGGCCCCGCGGGGGCCGCACCCTGCGC
>JACQCN010000032.1 GCA_016201575.1 Candidatus Rokuibacteriota bacterium
GATGGCGCGTGGCAATCGTCGATGATCATCCGCGCTCCCAGTCAGAGATCTCCGCGGCGATCGCGGCGGCGGGCGGCGTGGTGGCCGTGCAATCCGCGCACGCGGCCGAGGCGGTCGAGCTGATCGGCCGCGTGCGGCCGGACGTCGCGATCTTCGCCGTGGGCCTCCCCGACGGCGACGGCGTGGGCGCCGCCCGGGCCGTCATGGCCGCGGCGCCGTGCCCGATCGTGCTCTTCACGAGCCACCGCGGCGACGAGCTGATCGAGCGCGCGCGGGCCGCCGGCGTGATGGGCTACCTCCTGAAGCCGCTCCGTCCCGGGGAGCTGCCGCCGGCGCTCGATCTCGCCATCGCGCGGTACGGCGAGATCCGCGACCTCCGCCAGCGGCTCGAGGCGCGCAAGCTCATCGAGCGCGCCAAGGGCCTGCTCATGGCGCGCCAGGGGCTGTCCGAGGAGGAGGCGTTCCACGCGCTCCGGCGGACGGCCATGAACCAGCGGCGATCGATGGCGCAGATCGCCCGGGCGGTGATCCTGTCCGAGTCGATGACGAAAGACGTCCTGGCGCGGTCGTAACGGGGGCGGACATGGACCTCGAGCACGTTCTCGCGGAGACCCTGCACGCGACGCTGCCGTCCCTCATCGCCACGGAGCGCGGCCGGCTGCACCGCGCGCTGGTCGCGCAGCTCGAGCGCCCGCTGTTCGCCGCGGTCCTGGCGGCGGCGGGCGGCAACCAGCTCGAAGCGGCGCGCATCCTCGGGATCAACCGCAACACGCTGCGGAAGCGCCTGCGCCTGCTCGGGCTCCACGAGCGACGGGCCCCGGTGTCCCTGCCCAAGCTCTAGGCAGCCGCCCAAATCGGCGCCACGCGCCGCCGGGTCCGCGGGGCGGAAGCGCGCGAAATCGCGGGACCCCGGCGGAGCACGGGGCGAGGCACACGCCTTGCTTCGGCGGGGCAGCGAGCGCGGACAACGGCGTCCGTGACGACCACTCACTCTGAGTCCCACGAAAGGAGATTCCGATGTCCCCAACGCTCACACGTCGTGACTTCTTGAGAGGAACCGCCGCGGTCGGCGCCGGGCTCGCGGCCGGGTTCAACTTCCCGGCGATCAGCCGCGCCCAGGGGGGCAAGGAGCCGATCAAGGTCGGCGTCCTGCACTCGCTGAGCGGCACAATGGCCATCAGCGAGGTCTCGCTGCGCGACGTCGTCCTGATGGCCGTCGACGAGATCAACGCCAAGGGCGGCGTCCTCGGCCGCAAGATCCAGCCCGTCGTGGTCGACCCGGCGTCGAACTGGGACCTGTTCGCGGAGAAGGCCAAGCAGCTCCTGCTCCAGGAGAAGGTCGCGGTAGTCTTCGGCTGCTGGACCTCCGTGAGCCGGAAGTCCGTCCTGCCGGTCTTCGAGAACAACAACGGCTTGCTCTTCTACCCCGTGCAGTACGAGGGCGAGGAGTGCTCGCGCAACGTCTTCTACACGGGCGCGACCCCGAACCAGCAGCTCATCCCCGGGGCCGAGTACCTGATGAGCAAGGAGGGCGGCGGCTACAAGAAGTTCTACCTGCTCGGCACCGACTACGTTTTCCCGCGGACGGCCAACAAGATCCTGCGGGCGTTCCTGAAGGCCAAGGGTGTCCCCGCCGACAGCATCGCCGAGGAGTACACGCCGTTCCACCACCAGGACTACCAGACGATCGTCGGCAAGATCAAGCGCTTCTCCGCCGGCGGCGGGGCGGCCGTGCTCTCGACGATCAACGGCGACAGCAACGTGCCCTTCTACAAGGAGTTCGCCAACCAGGGCCTCCGCGCGGAGGACGTGCCGATCATGGCCTTCAGCGTCGCCGAGGACGAGCTGCGCGGCATGGACACCGCGGCCCTCGTCGGACACCTGGCCGCCTGGAACTACTACCAGTCGGTGAGCACGCCGCAGAACAAGAAGTTCGTCCAGGCCTTCAAGGCCTACGCGAAGAAGAACAACCTGCCCGGCGGCGACAAGCGCGTCACCGACGACCCGATGGAGGCCGCGTACTTCGGCGTCTACATCTGGAAGCAGGCCGTCGAGAAGGCCGGCAGCCCCGGGGTCGACGCCGTCCGCCAGGCCACTTACGGCCAGGAGTTCCTGGCCCCCGGCGGCAAGATCAAGATGCACGAGAACAACCACCACGCCTACAAGCCCGTGCTGATCGGCGAGATCCTGAAGGATGGCCAGTTCAAGGTGGTGTGGCGCACCAAGGGCCTGGTCGAGCCCGAGCCGTGGAGCGAGTACACGAGCCCGGACAAGGGCTGCGACTGGGTGAATCACAAGGGGACGTACCAGAAGGCGTAGCGCATGCGCGCGCTCGTCGCATCTTTCGCCCTGGCGGTGTGCGCGGTCGTCCCGGCCGCGCACGCCGCCCCGCCGCCCGACCTGGCCCGCCCGCTCGCCGATCTCGGCCGCGAGGACGCCGCCGCGCGGGAGACGGCGGTGAAGGCCCTCGGCGCGCGCAACGATCCGAAGCTCCTGCCGCTGTTCGAGGCGCTCCGGGCGGGGAGCGTCTACGTCTGGTCCCGGCCGGGCGCCGCCCCCCAGGTCGTCATCGGCGGCGAGAAGTCCACCGCCGGCGACCGCGACGTCATGGCGCTCGCGGCCGCCTACGGGGCCGAGCCGCTCGGCGTCCAGGCGCCCGTCGCCGAGCTGCGCGAGGTCCCCGTCGATCGCGCGCTCCGGCTCGTCATCAAGCCGTTCATCGACGCGCTCTCCAGCCGCGGCGAGCTGCTCGATCCCGACCCTGCCATCCGGCGGGCGGCGGCCACCAAGCTCGGGCAGCGGGGCGACCTCCGCACCGCGGCCGCCCTGCGCGAGGCGCTCGTCACGGAAGCGGACCGCTGGACCCGCGCCACCATCGAGGAGGCCATCGCGATCATCGAGCTGGGCCGGGGCGACGCCGCCGCCCGCGCCGCCGCCGCCACCCGGCTCGGCGCGCTCCACTCCGCCAACGCGCTGCCGGCGCTCCGCGCCGCCCGCGACGTGCCCACCGCGGCGGCGGCGGTGCGGCGCCTCGAGCGCTGGCAGCTCTTTGGCACGACGATCGAGACGCTGTTCCAGGGGCTGAGCCTGGCCTCGATCCTGCTGCTGATGGCGCTCGGGCTGGCGATCATCTTCGGCCTCATGGGCGTCATCAACATGGCCCACGGCGAGCTGATGGCGCTCGGCGCCTACGCGACCTACACCATGCAGAACTGGTTCGCCGGCCACCTGGCCGAGCGCTGGTTCGACTACTACTTCCTCGCCGCGCTGCCGTTCGCGTTCCTGGTGGCGGCCGCGGTCGGGCTCCTCCTCGAGCGCGGCGTCATCCGGTTCCTCTACGGCCGGCCCCTGGAGACGCTGCTCCTCACCTGGGGCGTGAGTCTCATCATCCAGCAGGGGCTGCGGCAGTGGTTCGGCGCCGCCAACGTCGACGTGCGCGCGCCCCGCTACCTGTCGGGCGGGGTCCCGATCATGGCCGGCGTGCAGCTCCCGTACAACCGCCTGTTCATCATCGGCCTGGCCGCGGTCAGCGTGGCGGTCATGTACGCGCTGCTCTTCCGCACGACGGTCGGGGTCAAGATCCGCGCCGTCATGCAGAACCGGCAGATCAGCTCGTGCCTCGGGATCCGCGCGCGGCGGGTCGACGCCGGCACCTTCGCCCTCGGCGCCGGGCTCGCGGGCCTGGCCGGCTGCGCGCTCACCCAGATCGGCAACGTGGGGCCGGAGCTCGGGCAGAACTACATCGTGGACTCCTTCATGGTGGTGGTCACGGGCGGGGTGGGGAAGCTCGCGGGCACCATCGCCGCCGCGCTGGGGATCGGCGGGCTCGACAAGGCGATCGAGCCGGGTCTCGGCGCCGTCTACGGCCGGGTGCTGATCCTCGTCCTCGTGATCCTGTTCCTGCAGCGCCGCCCGTCGGGCCTGTTCGCGCTCAAGGGCCGCAACGCCGATGCCTGACCGCGCGGAGAAGCTCCTGCTCGGCGCCGCGGCCGTCGGCCTCGTGGTCGTGCTGCCCGCGCTCAACGCGCTGCCGCCGTCGTCGCCGCTGGCGCTCTCCGACTTCACGCTGAACCTGTTCGGGAAGTTCCTGACCTACGCGATCCTCGCCCTCGGCCTCGATCTCCTGTGGGGCTACACGGGCGTGCTCAGCCTCGGCCACGGCGTGTTCTTCGGCCTGGGCGCCTACGCGATGGGCATGCACCTCATGCTGGAGATCGGCACCCAGGGCGTCTACCGCAACGCGCTGCCCGACTTCATGGTGTGGAACCAGGTGACGGAGCTGCCGCTCTTCTGGCGGCCGTTCCGGAGCGGGGCCTTCACGCTGCTGGCCGTGGTGGCGGTCCCGGCGGCGTTTGCGTTCCTCTTCGGCTACCTGACCTTCCGGAGCCGGGTGCGCGGCGTCTACTTCTCGATCATCACCCAGGCGCTGGCGCTGTCGGCCTGGCTCGTGTTCAACCGCAACGAGACGAACCTCGGGGGGACGAACGGGCTCGCCGACTTCAAGACGATCTTCGGCTTCCCGCTCAACCGGGTCGCCACCCAGCGCGGGCTCTACGTGGTCACGGCGCTCTGCCTGGTGGGGGCCTACCTGCTCTGCCGCTGGATCACGCGGTCCCAGGCCGGCCGCGTCCTCGTCGCCATCCGCGACAGCGAGACGCGCGTGCTCTTCTGCGGCTACTCGCCGGTGCAGTTCAAGGTGTTCGTGTTCGTGGTGTCGGCCGTGCTGGCCGGCGTGGCCGGCGCCCTCTACGCGCCGCAGGTCGGCATCATCACGCCGGCGCGGATCGGGGTGCTGCCCTCGATCGAGATGGTCGTGTGGGTCGCCGTCGGCGGCCGCGGGACGCTGATCGGCCCGGTGCTCGGCGCCTTCGGCGTGAACTGGGCGCGGAGCTGGCTCACCACCGCGTACCCGGACCTGTGGCTCTCTACTTCCTCGGCGGCCTCTTCATCGGCGTCGTGCTCTTCTTCCCGGACGGCCTGGCGGGCGTGCTGGGGACGCTCGGGCGGCTCCGGCCGCGCGCCCGTCCGGCCCCGGTGCCCGCCCACGCCGCTCCCGAGGGCAAGCCGGTATGACGGGCGGCTCGATCATCTACCTCGAGGACGTGACCGTCGACTACGACGGGTTCAAGGCTCTGCAGGACCTGAGCTTCTACATGGACTACTCCGAGCTGCGGGTCGTGATCGGGCCGAACGGGGCCGGCAAGACCACGCTGCTCGACGTGATCTCGGGCAAGGTCAAGCCCTCCAAGGGCCGGGTGATCTTCGGGCGCGACCACGACCTGCGCGACCTCCGCGAGCACGAGATCGCCGCCCTTGGCATCGGGCGGAAGTTCCAGACGCCCACGGTCTTCGCCAACCTCACCGTCCACGAGAACCTCCAGCTCTCCTGCCGCCGGAAGAGCAAGGGCGTGGTCGCCACCCTCCTCGCCGACTCGCCCGCCGACGAGCGCGAGCGGATCTTCCAGACGCTGGAGCGGATCGGGCTGGCGGGGCGGCACGCGGAGCCGGCGGGCGCGCTCTCCCACGGGGAGAAGCAGTGGCTGGAGCTGGGCATGGCGATCGTGCAGGACTCCCGGTTGCTCCTCGTCGACGAGCCCGTGGCCGGGATGACCGACGAGGAGACGGAGAAGACGGGCGAGCTGCTGGAGGCGGTGGCCCGCGACCGCGCGGTGCTGGTGATCGAGCACGACATGGAGTTCGTTCGTCGCATCGCCCGCACGGTCACGGTGCTCCACGAGGGCCGGGTGCTGTGCGAAGGAACGGTCGACGAGGTCCAGAACGACGTCCGGGTGATGGAGATCTACCTCGGACGGGAGCGGACGGCCGATGCTGTCCATTGAGGGCCTGGAGGTCGCCTACGGCGAGAGCCTGGTCCTCCGCGGGGTGACCCTCCACGTGCCCGAGGGGCGCGTGGTGTGTTTGATGGGGCGCAACGGGGTGGGGAAGACCACGCTCCTGAAGTCGATCATGGGGCTCCTGGCGCCACGCCGGGGCCGCGTGCTCTTCGCCGGCGAGGACATCACGCGACAGGCGCCCGACGGGCGGGCCCGCCGCGGCATCGGCTACGTCCCCCAGGGGCGCGAGATCTTCCCGCACCTGACCGTGCGCGAGAACCTGCAGGTGGGCGTCCTCGGCGCCGCCGGCGGCGGGCGCGAGATCCCCGAGCACGTCTTCGAGCTGTTCCCCAGGCTCAAGACGCTGCTGCACCGGAAGGGCGGCGTGCTGAGCGGCGGCGAGCAGCAGCAGCTCGCCATCGCCCGGGCGCTGGTGGCCCGCCCGCGGCTGCTGCTCCTCGACGAGCCGACCGAGGGCATCCAGCCCTCGGTCATCCAGCAGATCGAGGAGGTCATCGCGCGTATCAAGGCGCACGTCTCGATCCTCCTCGTGGAGCAGTACCTCGAGTTCGCGTGGCGCCTGGCCGACTCCTACGCGGTCATGCAGAAGGGCGCGATCGTGTCGGAGGGCTCGACCGAGGCGCTGCGGTCCGACGTCGTGAAGCGGCACCTCACCGTGTGAGGGTGCTCGGGACGGGAAGATCGTCGGCGTCGGCAAGGCCGGGAACCCTGACGTGATGGACGTGACGCCCGGGCTCGTCGTCAGCGCCAACACCGACATCCTCTCCGTCGAGGGCATGATCGCCACGCCCGGCGGCATCGATGTGCACGTGCACTTCGACTGCGCTCAGCTTCCCTGGGAGGCGCTGTCGAACGGGATCACGACCATGATTGGCGGCGGCACCGGCCCGAAGACGGTGGGCATCGACGCGCCGGGAGCGTTCAACGTCCAGCGGATGATCGACGCCTTCGCGGGCATTCCGGTCAACATGGGGCAGCTCGGGAAGGGGAACAGCTCGAAGCCCCGGGTGCTCGTCGAGCAGGCGCTCGGCGGCGCCATCGGGCTGAAGCTCCACGACGACTGGGGAACGACGCCCGCGACCATCGACACGTGCCTGCGCGTCGCCGACGACCACGACTTCCAGGTCCAGATCCACACCGACACGCTGAACGAGGCCGGCTTCGTGGAGCGGACCCTGGCGGCGATCGGGGGGCGGACCATCCACACGTACCACACCGAGGGCGCCGGGGGCGGGCACGCGCCGGACATCATCAAGGTCGCCGGCGAGCCGAACTGCCTGCCGTCGTCCACGAACCCGACGTCCGGCGCGTGCCCGCCCCCGGCGCCCTCGGTGACGAACCCGTTCACCGTGAACACGGTCGACGAGCACCTCGACATGATCATGACCTGTCACCACCTGAACCCGCTGGTCCCCGAAGACGTGGCGTTCGCCGAGTCCCGGATCCGCGCCGCGACGATCGCCGCGGAGGATGTCTACGACCATACGTTCGAAGAGCTCCTGCGCGAGTCGGGCGTGGCGTACCGCTGGGAGCGCCGGCCGCTCGTCGGGATCCGCGCGAGTGCACACGCTCACTGACGACGCGCTGCCGTCGCTCTTCCAGCTCACGAGCGCCGCCTTTCCGACCGGCGCGTTCAGCCACTCCTATGGCCTCGAGACGTCCGTGCAGGCCGGGCGGGTTCACGATGTCGCGACATTCGGCGAGTGGCTCGAGGTCCACCTCTGCTACTCGGCCGGCCCGACCGACGGCGCCGCCGTGGCGCTCGTCCAGCGCGCGGCGACCGCAGTGGATTGGGACGCCGTCGTGAGGATCGACGGCTTGCTGACCGCCCTCAAGCTCGCGCCGGAGATCCAGGCCGCGAGCCTCGCCACGGGCCAGGCCGCGCTCCGGGCCGCGCGCGAGGTCTTCCCCGGCCCGGCCCTCGACCGGTACGCGGCCCTGCTCGCGGATCGCCGGGCGCGCGGCAACGCCGCCGTCGTGTTCGGCTGCGTCGTGGCGGATCTGAAGGTCCCGGCGTCGGTCTCGGTCCTCGCGTTCCTCTGGGGGATCGCCTCCGGTCTGACGGCGGTGGCGACGCGGCTCGTGCCGCTCGGCGGGATCGGAGCGCAGCGACTCCTCCGCGAGCTCGGGCCCCGCATCCGCGACGCCGCGGTCCGTGCGCAAGCGCGTCGGGAGCACGAGCTGAACACGTCGGCGATCGCCCAGGACATCGCCGCGCTTCGCCACGCGCGGCTCTACTCCCGCCTGTACATCTCCTGAGGAGGCGCCATGAGAAAGCCGGTGCGCATCGGCGTGGGCGGTCCGGTCGGGTCGGGAAAGACCGCGCTCGTCGACCGGCGGTGCCGCGCGCTGCTCGGTCAGTACGAGCTCGCCGTCGTCACCAACGACAACTACACGAAGGAGGACGCCGAGTTCCTGATCCGCCAGGGCGTCCTGCCCCGGGAGCGGATCGTCGGCGTCGAGACGGGCGGGTGCCCGCATACCGCGATCCGCGAAGACGTCTCGATGAGCGTTGCCGCCGTCGAGGGCCTCGTCGAGGCCTGTCCCCGGCTCGACATCGTGTTCGTGGAGCGCTTCGGCTTCGAGCAGCTCTTCGTCGAGGTCGACGTCCGCGTGGCCGGCGAGCGGCGCCTCGTGGACCGCCTCCAGCTCGCGCCGTCGGACGGCTCGCTCGACCGCCTTGGGCTCTGGGACGGCTACGCGTATTACGGGTCGCTCTACGCGTATTCGCCCCGGCTCGATGCGGCGCTCGCGGCCGCTCTCGCCGAGCTGATCGAAGCCCGCGACGGCGCTTACGGCGGCGCCGGGCAGCCCGCCCCGAACTTCGCGATCGCCCGCATGCTGGCGCATACGACGTGGGAGATTCGCGAGATCCTGTTCAGCGCCTGGGACCTCCTCCGCCGCGGGCTGGTGGGCAAGCCCGCGCGACAGCTCCGCAAGCCCTGATCGTCGTCCCGGCCCTCGCCGACGAGCCGTTTCTCGTGAACGGCGACCCGGAAGGCGCGGGGTGGCTGCTGCGACCTGGACCTCTAACCTGCTATCCTGCCCTTGACGGAGCCGCCAGGCGGCGCATCCACGAGTTCGTGAGCGGGCGGCGCGCCTACGACGACGCGCTGGCCGAAGGCTTCGCGGTGCCCCGGGCCGACTTCGAGGCCGCCACCGAGGAGGTGGCCAGGCGGACGAGCGGGCGGCGGCCGGACCCGTTCGGAGGAGCCCGGTAGCCGGGCGGCAGGGAAGGACGGAAAGGAGCCAGGGACATGCGCGCCCAGGATGTGATGACGAGAAGCGTCGTGACGATCCGCGAGGAGGCGGCGGTTCGGGACGCCGCCAGGCTCCTGGTCGAGCGGAAGATCAGCGGGCTCCCCGTCGTCGATGCCCAGGGACGGGTGATCGGGCTGATCACCGAGGCTGACCTCATCGTCCGGCAGCGCGAGCGGCCGACCCGGGAATCGTGGTGGCACCGGTTCTTCGCCGATCCGGAGCGTCTCGCGGAAAGCTACCGCAAGGCCGAGGGCTCGACCGTGGGCCCGAGCTGCGCACCGATCCCTGGGATCCGCAGGCTCCGACCGCCCGGCCGTGAGCGCCGGAGGGCGCCGTGAGCCGAGTCGCCACCGAGGAACGAGCTTGCGGTGAGCCGCGCGGCACCGTATCTTGGCCGGGCGCCCGACGCCCGGCGGCGCCGCGCACCGGGCGGCGCGCGGGCCGGCCATCGTGGAGGACGACACGTGCACCTGACGCCACGCGAGCAGGAGAAGCTGCTGATCTTCACGGCCGCCGAGGTGGCGCGGAAGCGGCGCGCGCGCGGCCTCAAGCTCAACCATCCCGAGGCGCTGGCCCTGATCACGGCCGACATCCTGGAGGGAATCCGCGAGGGCAAGAGCGTGGCCAACCTGATGAAGGCCGGCCTGCACATCCTCACGCGTGACGACGTCATGGAGGGCGTGCCCGAGATGCTCGACGAGATCCAGGTCGAGGGCACGTTCCCGGACGGGACCAAGCTCGTCACCATCCACCACCCGATCCGCTAGTGTGCATCATTCACGAACGGCGATGGCGCGACCGGGCGGGGGGCGCAGGGTGCAGCCCCCGCGGGGCCGCGCGCAGTGGGCCCCCCTCGTCCCGTCCGCC
>JACQCN010000359.1 GCA_016201575.1 Candidatus Rokuibacteriota bacterium
CTCAGAGTTTGTGAATCAATCGGGAGTTCACGTTGCGGACCCCCGCTTTTGCTGGGCTTTTCGGATGAGCTTCCGCCGTTCCGGGGATATTTTCACAACCTCTCAGTCGATCCGGGTGCGGCCGCGGTCGAGCCACGCGACTTCTCGCAGGACCCCGGGCGGTACGTGGCTTGCACCCGTCCGAGGGGCGGACCCCGGGGGCGCGGGCGAGAGGACGGAGAGCGATGCGAAAAGACGAGTTCCTGACGAAGGTGCAGACGCTCGGCGGGCTCCCGAGCGCCAAGGACGCCGCGCGATGGTCGACCGCGGCCGTTCGGGCGCTGGCGCAGCTCACGCCGGAGCCCGAGCTGCGCCGGCACTTCATCTCCCAGCTTCCGGGATTCCTGAAGTCCCCCCTCCACGACGACCCGCCGCCCGCGCTCCTCACGGACCGGGACGGCTTCGTCCAGCACGTGGCGGCCGCGCTCGGGACGCACGCGCCCGAAGGCGAGCGCGCGGTGCACGCCGTCTACCGCGTCCTGAAGGAAGCCCTGTCGGCGGGCCAGATCGCGGAGTTCGAGGCGAGCATCCCCGGAGACATCGCGGCCTTCCTCGAGCGCGCGGCCTAGGGCCGCATTATTCACGAACGGTAGTCGCGTGTGGCGGGCGGGTCCTGGCGCAGGGCGCAGCCCCCGCGGGTCCGGCTCCGTCACCCACTCGCCCGAACGCCGCGCTGCGCGCGGCGGACGGGACGAGGGGGGCCCACTGCGCGCGGCCCCGCGGGGGCCGCACCCTGCGCCACCCGCCCGGTCGCGCCATCGCCGTCCGTGAATAATGCAGGCTAGGCGAACGCCGCCGCCAGCGCAAGTCACCGCGGCCGCGTCCGGGCCGGGCGGGACCGCTGGAGGCGCGGCGCCCTCCTCCTGTACGCTTGGCGGTGGGAACGGACGGATGCCGTGAAGGCCCAGGACCGACTCGCGACCTACCGCGCCAAGCGGGATCCGGCGCGCACCCCCGAGCCCTTCGGGGGCGCGCGGGGGACCGACGGCGGTCGGTTCTTCATGGTCCACAAGCACGCCGCCCGGCGGCTCCACTACGACCTGCGCCTCGAGATGGGCGGCGTGCTGGCGTCGTGGGCGGTGCCCAAGGGGCCGCCGGCCAGCCCGAAGGACAAGCGCCTGGCCGTCCACGTCGAGGACCATCCGCTCGAGTACGGCGACTTCGAGGGCATGATCCCCGAGGGCAACTACGGCGCCGGCCCCTCCATCGTCTGGGACCGCGGCGTCTACCGCCTGGTCGGCGACGCTGACCCGCTCGAGGCGGTCGAGCGGGGGAAGCTCGACCTCGAGTTCTTCGGCTTCAAGCTGCGCGGGCGCTTCGCCCTCGTGCGCACGGCGCGCGGCGAGAAGGACTGGCTCCTGATCAAGAAGGCCGACGCGGCCGTCTCCGACGTCGAGCTGACGGAGCGCTATCCCGAGTCGGTGCTCTCCGGCCTCACCATCGAGGAGGTGCGCGAGGGCGCCTCCCGGCTCGCCCAGGTTCGCGCCTACCTCCGGAAAATCAAGGCGCCGCGGGGCGGCGTGACGGCGCGGGAGGCCGGCGTCATGCTGGCGACGCTCGTCGACGAGGTGCCCGAGGGGCCGGGCTGGCTGTTCGAGATCAAGTACGACGGCGTGCGCGTGCTCGCGGTCCGCCGCGACGGGTCGGTCAAGCTCTACGGCCGGAGCGGGCAGCTCGTGACCGGGCGCTACCCGGAGATCGCCCGCGCGCTCGCCGCGCTGCCGGTCGACGACTTCGTGATCGACGGCGAGATCGTCGCGCTCGACGAGGCGAACCGGCCCAGCTTCCAGCTCCTCCAGTCGCGGATGGGCCTCACCGATCCCCGCGACGTCGAGCGCGCCATGGGCGAGGTGCCGGTTACGGGGGTCTTCTTCGACTGCCTGGCCGTCGACGGGCACGACCTGCGCGGGCTGCCGCTCGCCGCGCGCAAGGACGGCCTGAAGCTCTTCCTGCCCGCGCGCGGGGTCGCGTCCTACGGCGAGCACGTGACGGAGCAGGGGCGGGAGTTCCACCGCGCGGCCTGCGACCAGGGGCTCGAGGGCGTCATGGCCAAGCGGGCGGACAGCCGCTACACCGGCGCCCGCACGCGCGACTGGCTCAAGATCAAGTGCCAGCTCCGGCAAGAGCTCGTGATCGGCGGGTACACGAAGCCCCAGGGCTCGCGGGCCCGCTTCGGCGCGCTGCACCTCGGCGTGCACGACAAGGGGCGCCTCGTCTACGTCGGGAAGGTGGGGACGGGCTTCGACGCGAAGACGCTCGAGTCCGTGTACCACGCCCTCCGGCCGCTCGAGCGCCCGACCTCGCCCTTTGACGTGGGCGCGCCGGGCGGCGGCGGCCACCACTGGGTGGAGCCGCGGCTCGTGGTCGAGGTGCGCTTCACGGAGTGGACGCGCGACGGCGGGATCCGGCATCCCGCGTTCCTCGGCCTCCGCACGGACAAGGCGCCCGGGTCGATCACCCGCGAGCGGCCGACCCAGGCGCCGCCGCCCGCATCCGGCGCCGGGAGGGAACGGGGAGCCGGCCAGTCGACCCGCCCTGATTCATCTCACCCGGCCGGGGCGGTGACGTCGGCGCCGGAAGCAGGTCCGGCACCCAAGGTGCGGCTCACCAACCTCGGAAAGGTCTTCTGGCCCGACGAGGGCTACACCAAGGGCGACCTCGTGGCCTACTACGACACGATCGCGCCGCTCATCCTGCCCTACCTCCGCGACCGCCCGCTCGTGCTGACGCGCCATCCCGACGGCATCGCCGGCAAGTCCTTCTACCAGAAGGACGCGCCCCCGTTCGCGCCCGACTGGCTCCGCACGGTGCGGATCCGCTCGGAGGAGTCGGCGCGCGATATCGACTACTTCGTCGTCGACGACGCCGACGGGCTCCGTTACCTGATCAACTCCGGCGTGATCCCGATCCACGTCTGGGCCTCGCGCGCGGGCTCGCTCGATCACCCCGACTGGCTCGTCCTCGACCTCGACCCCAAGGAGGCCCCGTTCGGGGACGTCGTGAAGGTCGCCCGGGTGATCCACGACCTGCTCGACGACCTTGGCCTCCCGGGCTGCGTCAAGACCTCGGGGGCCACCGGCCTGCACATCCTGCTGCCGCTCGACGCCCGCTACACCTACGAGCAGACGCGGGGCTTCGCCCACGTGCTGGCGGCGGTGGCGGTGGAGCAGGCCGGCGACATCGCGACGGTGGCCCGGCCGCTGCGCGCGCGCGGGGGCAAGGTGTACGTGGACTGGGGGCAGAACGGGAAGGGGCAGACCATCGCGGCGCCGTTCGCCGTGCGCCCGCGGCCCGGCGCCACCGTCTCGTGCCCGCTCCGGTGGGACGAGGTGACGGCGCGGCTTCATCCCGCGCGCTTCACCATCAAGACCGTGCCGGAGCGCTTCGCCTCGATGGCGGACCCGCTGGCGCCGGTCCTGGGCGAGGGGATCGACATGGCCGCGGCGATCGCGGCCCTGGAGCGGCGGCAGGCCGGACCGGAGCGCGGGCGGAAGCGGGCTCGCACCCGTCGCTGAAGGTCCGCGATGCCGATCGAGCAGGCGGTCAGCGAACGAGCTCGGGATCGAGGGAAGCGGATGGGATCGAGGCGATATCGACCTCCTTGTCGTCCGGGGGACCGGGCCGCTATCATGGCCGACGTCCCCGCCCCGGGAGGCCGCGGCAACGGCGCTGCGATCCGTCGGCGGTGCCAGAGGAGGCGCCCATGTCCGAGCCCGTCACCGACCATCGGCTTCTCGCCGCCGTCGACCGTCGCGCGTTCCTGAAACAGCTCGGGCTGGCCGGGGCCGGCGCAGTCGTCGCGGTGCCGCTCGCGCGCTCCCGCGCCGGCGCGCGCGCACCCGAGGGCGCCTTCCAGCTCCGGGCCCCCGAG
>JACQCN010000360.1 GCA_016201575.1 Candidatus Rokuibacteriota bacterium
GCCGGCGGGCGAGAGCGCGACGCCGCCGCGGCCACGCTCGAACAGGGCGACCCCGAGCGAGTCCTCGAGGGCCTTGATCCGCGCGCTCACCGCCGGCTGGCTCACGCGGAGGGCCTCGGCGGCCCTTCGGAAGCCGCCGAAGGTGCCCACCGCCACGAAGGCCTCGACCTGCCCGATCTCCATGCCACGATTCTGCCATGATCCCTCTGCCGTATCGATCAGCATTCTTTATCATCCCGATCAAAACAATCAGGTTGCGATGATCGCAGGGCGGCGGCACCCTCGGGCCACGCGTGATCGATCGCGGCGACGTGAACCCGAAGGGAGGACGGAGGCGCGCATGGCGAGTGGCTGTCACTGCGGGAGCGAGAGGCTCCAGGGGGCTCCCGACCTCGGCTGTCTCGATTGCGGCGCGGCCTGCTGCCCGGCCTGCGCCGTCCCCCTGGAGTCCGTCGTGTACTGCCGCGGCTGCGCCGGGGCGCGGCTCGGGCCGGGACCGGTACGAGCGGGCGGGCCGTACGGCCTGCCGTGAGGAGACGACGATGAGCGGAGCGTGCGAGTGCGGGATGTCGCACGAGGCGGGAGCCGGCCCGACGACCTGCCGCGAGTGTGGCGCGCCGGGCTGCCGGAGCTGCGCCGTCGAGATCGAGACGAACACCTACTGCCGCTGGTGCGCCACCTCGCTGGCGCCGGCGGCCTGAGAGGAGGCCCGGCCGTGGAGTCGATGGGGCGGAGGTTCCGGCAGCTCTTGCAGGACGAGGAGTACGTGTTCACGGGCGGCGTCTACTCGCCGCTCGACGCCCAGATCGCCGAGCGCTTGGGTCTCAAGGCCGTCTACATGAGCGGCTACTCGGTGGCCATGGCCAACGGCTGGCCCGACATGGGCTTCCTGACGATGACGGAGATGACCCGGACGGCGTCGATGATCGCGGGCGCGGTCGGGATCCCGGTGATCGCCGACGCCGACGACCGCTACGGCAACGCGCTCAGCACGATGCGCACAGTCGAGGAGTACATCAAGACCGGCGCGGCCGGCGTCCACCTCGAGGACCAGCGCTTCCCCAAGCGCTGCGGCCACATCGCGGGCAAGACGGTGGTGAGCCGGGAGGAGGCCGTCGGCAAGTTCCGCGCCGCCGTCGACGTCCGCAACCGCCTCGACCCCGACTTCGTGCTGGTCGCCCGCACCGACGCCTACGGCGCCGTGGGCGGGAGTCTGGAGGAGGCGATCCGGCGGGGCCGCGCCTACGCGGACGCCGGCGTGGACCTGGTCTGGTGCGAGCTGTCGACCCCGGCCCGCGAGCCCGCCATCGCCTTCGCCCGCGCGATGCGCGAGACCCACCCGCACGTGCCGCTGGCGTTCAACTACTCGTCGTCGTTCAAGTGGCACGCCGACCCCTCGCCGTTCCTCTTCCGCGAGCTGGGGGCCCTCGGCTACAAGTTCATCTTCATCACCCTCTTCGCCGCCCACGCGGGCATGTACGCGACGTGGAACGCGCTCGAGGACCTGGCCAAGAACCAGGAGCAGGCGCAGTGGACGCTGGAGAAGCTCGAGGCGGGCCACCCGACGGAGAGCCATCACGTGATGGCCCGCGTCGACCACTTCAAGGAGATGGAGACGCGCTACGTCCCGGGCGCCGAGGAGCGCTACCGCGCCTCGGTCGGGTTCGGCGAGGAGCGGGGGTAGGCCGGCGTCGGCGGGCTCCTTGCCCGCCGGCGCCTGATCGGGTGCTTTCCGGAGTTAGAGAGCGGCTGGCGCGCCACGGCCTCGATCCCGGCGACGCCGAGGCGGCCGACTCGGACGCGCTCGTGGAGGAGTCGCTCACCCTCGCTGGTATCGTCAGCGCGTCGATCCAGGGCCGCGTCGCGTTGGGGCCCCGCGCTGGCGCCCGGATGCGGCGATGCGGGGGAGCGCCGGATGCCGAGGTCGTCACCTCGCGCAGGCCGCGCCACGCGCACCTCGCGGGCTTCGATCCGCACGCAAATGGGCGCGTGTCGGCCGACGAGTATCTGCGCCGCCCGCCGCCGGCGCAGGACCGCGTTGAGCTTCGGCCCGACGGACGCGTCCTCGTGCGGCTCAAGACTGGCTCAATTCCATGAACGCGTCCTCCTACAGCTTCTGAGCGCCATCGAGCTTGCCGAATTGCCGGTCGAACGTGCCGACGGGCAGGTGACCGGCCTTGCGAGCGATCTCGAGGACCAGGCAGTCGGAAAAGCTCAGGCGCGGGTTTCCCCGGTAGTGCTCGAGCGCGGCGACGACGACCTCGGCATCCTGGATCGTCAGGCGCTGGTGGTTCAGGAGCATGTCGACGGCCGTCGCGATCGCCGTCGGACCGAGGTCGTAGCCGGCGCTCAGCCCCCCGGGGGTCTCGGCGAGAACCAGTTGCCGACCCATGCGCCGGCGGCCACGAACGAGCCGCGGCCGTGACTTGCCTGGCCTCGTCGGGCGTGGCCAGGCGGACGAGCGCATTCGCGTCAACGGCGCGCATGCCGTTTCCGCGTGTACCGGCGTCTCCCCTCCTTGATCTGCTCGATGGTCTTCGGCTTCGGCGCTTGCTTGGGGAACAGCGTCCGGTGCAGGTCCTCGGAGGAGTAGCGCCCCGCGCGGCGGACGACGATGGCGCCGCCCTGTTCTTCCCACTCCAAGACGGCTCCCGGGCCCACCCCGAGGCGCCGGCGAACGGCGGCGGGGACTGAGACCTGGCTTTGCGCGGTGAGCTTCGAACGCGCGATCGGCGGCATGCGTGTCAATTACCATGGTGATGCGTCATGAGTCGAGGGCTCGTCGAGTGGCCGGCCCGGTTCAGAAGAGGCCGACGACGTTGCCGTCGTCGTCGAGGTCCACCTTC
The DNA here is from genome assembly GCA_016201575.1 of Candidatus Rokuibacteriota bacterium. GTDB lineage: Bacteria > Methylomirabilota > Methylomirabilia > Rokubacteriales > CSP1-6 > AR9. The sequence continues at coordinate 2,847 of JACQCN010000360.1, forward strand.
CAGGCGTTGGGCTCCGAGGGCAGGCCCGGCATGGTGCGCATCTCGCCGAGCAGGGGGTAGAGGAAGCCCGCGCCGATCGAGGCGCGGACCTCGCGGATGGGCACCCGGAACCCGCGCGGCCGTCCCACGCGCGCCGGGTCGTGGGAGAGCGACAGGTGGGTCTTGGCCATGCAGATCGGGAGGCCCCCGTAGCCGAGGTCCGTGTAGCGCGTGATCTGGGCCGCCGCCGCGGGCGCGTAGTCGACGCCGTCGGCGCCGTACATCGTGGTGGCGATCGCCTCGATCTTCTCTGTGATCGGCCGCTCCAGCGCGTACAGGAAGCGGAACTGCTTCGGGCCCGACGCCGCCGCCAGCACCGCGCGCGCCAGCTCCTCGGCCCCGGCGCCGCCCTGCGCCCACACCTCGCTGCGGTAGGCGCCGAGCGCGCCCGCCGTCACCGCGCGGCGGCGGATCAGCTCGACCTCGGCCGCCGTGTCGGTCTCGAACACGTTGACCGCGACGACCACGGGCAGCCCGAAGGCGCGCGCGTTCTCGATCTGCTTGTCGAGGTTCACGCAGCCCGCCTCCAGCGCGGCGAGGTCCTCGCGCAGGAGGGCGGGATCGAGCGGCTTGCCGGCCACCACGCGGAAGCGGCCGCTGTGCATCTTGAGCGCGCGCACCGTGCACACCAGCACCACCGCGTCGGGCACCAGGCCCGACACCCGGCACTTGATGTTCACGAACTTCTCGAGCCCCATGTCGGCGCCGAAGCCGCTCTCGGTGACGACGCAGTCGGCGACCTTGAGCCCGATCAGGTCGGCGAGGACGGAGCTGTTGCCGGTGGCGATGTTGCCGAAGGGGCCGGCGTGGACGAAGGCCGGGGTGTTCTCCACAGTCTGGAGCAGCGTCGGCGTGATCGCGCCGCGCAGCAGCACGGCCATGGCCCCCGCCGTCCGCAGCTGCTCGGCCGTCACCGCCTGGCGCTTGCCGTCGAGGGCGACCACGATGCGCCCGAGGCGGGCCCGGAGGTCCTTGAGCCCGGTGGTGAGTCCGAGGATCGCCATCACC
>JACQCN010000341.1 GCA_016201575.1 Candidatus Rokuibacteriota bacterium
CGGCCAAGGCCGGCGAGCAGCGGCGGAGCGCGCTCGACGCGACGCACGCCAAGCGGCTGCTCGGCTGGACGCCGGCGACGTCGCTGGACGCGGGGCTCCGGAGGACGGTCGAGCACTTCCGCAGCGGCGCCGCGCGGTGAGGGGCTCAATGAACGCGGTCGAAAAGGAGACGGCGCGATGATCGACGAAGAGCTGAAGGCCATTCTCGCTTGCCCCGCCTGCAAGGGCGACCTGATCTTCGAGGAGACGCGCATCATCTGCCCGGCCTGCCAGAAGGCCTACCCGATCCGCGACGGCATCCCGGTGATGCTCATCAACGAAGCGGAGCCGTGGACGCCCAGGCCGTAATCCTCGCCGGCGGGCAGGGCACCCGCCTGCGGCCCCTGACGCACACGCGCCCGAAGCCGATCGTCCCGCTGCTCAACCGCCCCTTCCTCCACTACCAGCTCGCGCTCCTGCGCGAGCACGGCGTCACCGACGTCATCCTGTCCTGCTCCTACCGGGTCGACGACATCCGCGCCGCGATGGGGACGGGCGAGGAGGCCGGGGTCGCGCTGCGGTACGTCGTGGAGGCGGAGCCGCTCGGCACCGCGGGGGGAGTGCGCAACGCCGCCGACCTGGCGCGGGGCCGCCTGATCGTGCTGAACGGCGACATCCTCACCGACGCCGACATCGGCGCGGCCGTCCGGTTCCACGCGCAGCGGGGTGCGCGCGCGACCATCTGCCTGATCCCCGTCGACGACCCGACCCAGTACGGGCTCGTCGACACCGACGAGCGCGGCGCCATCCGGCGCTTCCTCGAGAAGCCGTCGCGCGAGCAGGTCACCACCAACATGGTGAACGCGGGGATCTACGTCCTCGAGGCCGACGTGCTGCCGCGCATCCCGCCCGGCCGCCCGGTCTCGATCGAGCGCGAGGTCTTCCCCGCCCTCGTCCGCGACGGCGTTCCCTGCTTCGGCTTCCCCCTCTCCGCCTACTGGCGCGACATCGGCAGCCCGGCGGCGTACCGGGCCGCCCAGCTCGACCTGCTACGCGGTCGCGTGGCCACCAAGGTGACGCCCGCGGGCACGGAGCGCGACGGATGCTGGATCGGCGACGGCGCGCGCCTGGATCCGCGCGCGGTGCTGGCGGGGCCGTCGGTCATCGGGGCCGGCGTCGAGGCGGGCGCGGGGGCGCAGCTGGGGCCGCTGGCCGTCATCGGCGACGGCGCCCGCATCGGGCGCGGCGCGCGCGTCGAGGGCTCCATCCTGTGGGAGCGTGTCGACGTCGGCGCGGACAGCGTCGTGCGCGACTGCATCGTGGGCGAGGGCGCGGTGGTGGGCGCGGGCGCCGAGGTCGGGCCCGGCACCGTGCTCGAGGCCGGCGCCGCGGTGCCGCCGCGGGCGCGGGGCGCGCACTGACGTGTTATCCTGAGCCGATGACGCTGGCCCGGATCCGCAATTTTTCCATCGTCGCCCACATCGATCACGGCAAGTCGACGCTGGCCGATCGGCTGCTCTCGCTGACGGGCACCATGGACGCCAAGAAGGCGGTCGACCAGGTGCTCGACTCCATGGACCTCGAGCGCGAGCGCGGCATCACCATCAAGGCCCACACGGTCCGCCTGCTCTACCGCGCCCGCGACGGCCACGAGTACACGCTGAACCTGATCGACACCCCCGGCCACGTGGACTTCTCCTACGAGGTGTCGCGCTCGCTGGCGGCCTGCGAGGGCGCCCTCCTCGTCGTCGACGCCGCCCAGGGCGTGGAGGCGCAGACCCTCGCCAACTTCTACCTCGCCGCCGACGCCAGCCTGACGATCGTGCCCGTCATCAACAAGATCGACCTGCCGTCGGCGGACGTGGAGGGCACGCGCCAGCAGATCACCGAGCTCCTCGATCTGGACGGCGACGAGGCCCTGGCCATCTCGGCCAAGCACGGGACCGGCGTGCCCGAGGTGCTGGAGGCCATCATCCACCGGATCCCGGCGCCGACCGGCGATCCCGGCGCGCCGCTGAAGGCGCTCGTGTTCGACAGCTTCTACGACTCCTACCAGGGGGTCGTCGTGTACGTGCGGCTGGTCGACGGCCGCGTCCAGCCGGGCACGCGCATCCTGTTCATGTCCAACGGGAAGTCCTACGAGGTGCAGCAGGTCGGGGTGTTCTCACCCGACATGCGCCCGGTGGAGGAGCTCTCCGCGGGGCAGGTCGGCTTCATCACGGCCTCCATCAAGCGGATCGCCGACGCCAAGGTGGGCGAGACGATCACCGAGCAGCTCCGGCCGACCGCGACGCCCTTTCCCGGCTACCGCGACGCCAAGCCGATGGTCTTCGCCGGGCTCTACCCGATCGAGGACACGGACTACGAGGCCCTCCGCGACGCCCTGGAGAAGCTCCACCTCAACGACTCCTCGCTGACCTTCGAGCCGGAGACCTCCCTGGCGCTGGGCTACGGGTTCCGGTGCGGCTTCCTGGGCATGCTGCACATGGAGATCGTGCAGGAGCGGCTCGAGCGCGAGTTCAACCTCTCGCTGATCGTGACCGCCCCGAGCGTGCGGTTCCGGGTCCTCACCACGGCGGGCGAGGTGCTGGAGGTCGACAATCCGGCCAAGCTGCCCACGCCCGACCGGATCGACCACATCGAGGAGCCCCACGTCCGGAGCTCGATCTTCGTCCCGACGGAGTACATGACGGCGATCTACAAGCTCGCCCAGGAGAAGCGGGGCGTGCACCGGTCCCTCGAGTACCTCGGCAAGCGGGTGCACATCCGGTTCGACTTCCCGCTCTCCGAGATCGTGGTCGACTTCTACGACACGCTGAAGTCCATCTCCAAGGGCTACGCCTCGTTCGACTACGAGCTCGCCGACTTCCGCGAGTCGGACCTGGTCAAGCTCGACATCCTGCTCAACGGCGACCCCGTCGACGCCCTGTCGGTCATCGTCCACCGGGAACGGGCGTACGAGAGGGGCAAGGCGCTGGTCGAGAAGCTCCGGGGGGTGATCCCCCGTCAAATGTTCGAGGTGGCCATCCAGGCCGCCATCGGGAGCCGCGTGATCGCCCGGGAGACCGTCAAGGCCATGGGCAAGAACGTCACCGCCAAGTGCTACGGCGGCGACATCACCCGGAAGCGGAAGCTCCTCGAGAAGCAGAAAGAAGGCAAGAAACGGATGAAACAGGTCGGCAAGGTCGAGGTGCCGCAGGAGGCGTTCCTGTCGGTCCTGAAGAGCTGAGCATGGACGTCGAGGAGAAGAGCGAAGAGATCACGCCGCCTCCGGTGGAGGCGCGCCGACGCCAGAAGTCGCTCGTCCGCGAGTACGCGGAGGCGATCGCCATCGCGATCCTCCTCGCCCTCGTCATCCGGACCGTCGTCGTCCAGGCCTTCACGATCCCCTCGGGCTCGATGATGGCCACGCTGCTCGTCGGGGACTACATCCTCGTGAACAAGTTCCTGTACGGCCCCGCCGTGCCCCTCACGGACTCGCACCTCCCCGGCATCCGGGCGCCGCGGCGCGGCGACATCATCGTGTTCAAGTACCCCCAGGACGAGACGCGCGACTTCATCAAGCGGGTGATCGGCACGCCCGGCGACCAGGTGCAGATCCGCGGCCACACCGTGATCGTGAACGGCGAGCCGCTGGTAGAGCCCTACGTCAAGGAGACGCCCCCGGCCTTCCCCCGCGCGGACCCCCCCGGCTACTGCGGCTACGCCTACGGCTGCGAGCCCCTGACCGTGCCGCCCGCCTCGTACTTCGTCATGGGCGACAACCGGGACAACTCGCAGGACAGCCGCTACTGGGGATTCGTCAAGCGGGAAAAGATCAAGGGCAAGGCCTTCCTCATCTAC
>JACQCN010000337.1 GCA_016201575.1 Candidatus Rokuibacteriota bacterium
CTCGTAGATCACGCGATGGAAGGGAAGCGGATCCGGCCAGCCGGGCGCGCGCTCCTCGATCGTGCAGCCGAGGTCGGCGAACCGGCCCGCGGCGGCCGCGGCGAGGCGGCGCACCTCGGGATCGACGGCCGCGTAGCCGAGGTCGGGGCTCCAGACCACGCGCAGCCCCTTCAGGTCCCCATCGCAAGCGGCGAGGTAGTCGATCGGCGCCGAGTCGATCGACAGGGGATCGCGCGCATCGGGCCCGGCCATGGCCGTGAAGAGGAGGGCCGCGTCGCGCACGGTGCGCGTCATCGGGCCCACGTGCGAGCGCGCCGCCCAGTAGTCGGCGGAGGGATGGTAGGGCACGCGCCCGAACGACGGCTTGAGGCCGAAGACGCCGCAGAGGGCCGAGGGGATCCGGATCGAGCCGGCGCCGTCGGTCCCGTGGGCGATCGGGCCGAGACCGGCGGCGACCGCGGCGCCCGCGCCGCCCGAGGACGCGCCGGAGGTGCGATCGAGCCGCCAGGGGTTCCGGCAGGGCGGGCCGAGCAGGTTGTCGCAGCTGTCCTTGTGGCCGAAGTGGGGCGTGTTCGTCTTGCCGAGCAGCACCGCGCCCGTGGCCTTGAGCCGGCCCGCCACGGCGCCGTCGGCGGCGGGCACGTGGTGCTCGAACCACTTCGACCCGAAGGTGGTGCGGATGCCGGCCGTGGGCTCGAGGTCCTTGAGCGAGTAGGGGATGCCGTCGAGCGGGCCCCGCCGCTCGGCGCGGCGCGCGCGGTCCTCGGACTCTCGGGCCTGCCGGCGCGCGAGGTCCTCGGTCACGGTGAGAAACGCGTTGAGCTTCGGTTTGAGCCGCTCGACGCGGTCCAGGACGGCGTCGGCCAGCTCGACCGGCGACAGCGCCCGGATCCGGATCAGCCGGCTCAGCTCCATCGCGGGGGTGAAGCAGAGCTCCGTCTTGTCCACGGGGATGGGGTTCCTCCCTCCCTGTCGCCATGTAGTACGCTCGTCGACGCCGCGGGCCCCGGGCGGCGCCATCCTCGGCGGGCCCCACGAGAGTACTACACACGCCGGCGTCGCGGCAGCCGCCTGGGCGCCCAGTGCCCGGAGCCGGGACCCCGGTGGCGGCCAGCGGGAAGCCGAGCCTGCCGAATGGCTCCCTCCGCATGGAGCGCGACGTCATCCGCCTGATCACGAAGGGCCGGACGAATCCCCAGATCGCCCAGGAACTGCGCGACAAGGTCGCGACAGGGGGCTATACTAGGTCACCTATACCGGGCCACCAGGACGCCTGAGCTTTTCACGGGGGACCGCGAAAGTGAGAACGCCGGACTCGGAGTGAAGCTGACCGTCTTCGCTCTCGACGATCAGCGGTATGCGCTGCTGCTCTCCAGGGTCGAGCGCGTGCTGCCCATGCTGGCTGTGTCGCCTCTTCCGCAGGCGCCGGGCATCGCGCTCGGGGTCATCAACCTGCACGGGAGGGTGATCCCGGTCGTGGACGTCAGGCGCCGCCTGGGCCTGCCGCCCCGCCATCACGCCGTCCACGATCAAATGCTGGTCGCCCGCTCGCTGCGCCGGACCCTTGCCCTCCCGGTCAGCCGCGTCCTCGGTGTGGAAGAGGTGGCAGAGGGAGCGGTGACCCCCCCAGGGGCGGTGTTGCCGCACATCGGTCACGTCGCCGGCATCGTGGCGGTCGAGGACGGCATCCTGCTCATCCACGACCTCGACACCTTCCTCTCTCTCGACGAAGAGCAGCAGCTCGGGCGGGCACTCGAAGACGCCGCCTCTTGAGCCTTTCGGAAGAGGTGCACAGACGGGCGCACGCTCTGGTCGGGTCACGGCTCGGGCTCGATTTCTCGGATCTTCGGCGGACCGACTTCGCGCGCCGACTGATGGAGGCGGTCCACGCCTCCCCGGCGGCGACGGCTCCCGAGTACCTCGGCTGGCTGGAGTCTCTGCCCGACGGGCATCCCGAGTGGAAGCGGCTGGCCGGCCATCTCACGGTGGGCGAGACCTATTTCTTCCGGGATGGGCCCTGCTTCCGGGCGCTGAGGGAGCATGTCCTCGCCCCGCTCGTCGCGGCGCGCCGGGCAGCGGGAATCCGCCGGCTTCGGCTCTGGAGTGCTGGATGCGCCACGGGGGAGGAGGCCTACTCGCTCGCCATCGTGCTGGACGACTGCCTCCCCGAGTGGTCCCTGTGGGCGGTGACGATCCTGGCCACCGACATCAACGCAGCGGCTCTCGAGACCGCCCGCTGCGGGGTCTATCGCGAGTGGTCTTTCCGCCAGACCCCGCCCTGGCTCCGGGACCGATACTTCTGCCGGCGGGAGCCGGGCTCCTGGGAGCTCGTCCCGAGGATCCGGCAGATGGTCACCTTCGTCCCGCTCAACCTGGCCGCGGACGGCTATCCGAGCATCCTCACCAACACGACCGCGATGGACGTGGTCGTCTGTCGCAACGTCCTCATGTACTTTACGCCGGCCGCTCAGCGCGCGGCCGCCGCCCGCCTCGCCGCGTCCCTGGTGCCCGGCGGCTGGCTCGTGGTGAGCCCGGCCGATGCCCCCGGCCATGCGTACGCGTTGCTGGCCCCGGTCAACTTCCCCGGCGCGATGTTCTACCGGAAGGACGCGGAAGCGGCGACCGCCGGCTCGCGGCCCGGGCCCGACGCCACGGACTTGCCTGAGTGGCTCGACATCCCCGCCGACACCATGCCCACCGCGTCGACTCCACCCGCACCGGGCCGCCTCGCCGATGAGCCGGCCGGCTGCCCGAGCGATCTGGAGCGGGCCCGGGAACTGGCCGATCAGGGGAGCCTCGAGAAGGCGCGCCTTCTCTGCGAGGCCGCGCTCGAGCGGGATCGGCTCGACCCCGAGGCCCACATCCTCCTGGCCGCGATTTGCCAGGAGCGGGGCGACATCACGTCGGCGGTGGAGGCGCTCCGGCGGGTCATCTACCTCGCCCCGGACAGCGCTCCAGCGCACTTCCTCATGGGGAGCCTCCTCCTGCGGCAGGGAGAGCGGGCGCTCGCCCGGCGATGCATGGAGACCGTCGTGGACCTGCTGGACTCGGCCTCACCGGACGAGGTGATCCGCTCGAGTGACGGCCTCATGGCCGGCCGTCTGCTCGAGACGGCTCGCGCGTACCTGGAACTGCCGTCGTGACGCAGGCGCGGGGCGGGGTCGACTGGGCGGCGGTCCGCGCGAGAGTCGAGCACCTCCGGACGGCGCTCGAGAGCGTCGCCAGCCCCACCCCCGAAGCGGAGCGGCGCATCCTCGAAGCCCGGGCTCGCTCGTTCGCGCGGCCCCGGGAAGAGGCCTGGCCCGCCACCGAGACCGTCGACCTCGTTGTCTTCTCGCTGGGCGGAGAGCGGTACGCGGTCGAGACGGCCCACGTGCTGGAGGTGGCGCCGGTGCGGGATCTCACCCCGGTGCCGTGGGCGCCCTCGTTCGTCCGGGGCGTGGTGAACCAGCGCGGCCGGATCCTTCCGGTCCTGGACCTGCGGCGGCTCTTCGGCCTGGAAGGCCAGGAGCCGGCGGAAGCGGCTCGAGTCGTGGCGGTGCATGCCGGCGACATGCTGTTCGGTTTCCTGGCCGACTCTGTCGGGGGGGTGGTCCGGGTGAGGGCGGCGGAGGTGGCGCCTCCCCCGCCAACGCCCGCCGGGAGCCGCCAGAGCTTCGTCTGGGGCGTGACGGCGGAGATGACCGCGGTGCTCAACCTGGAAGCGCTCGCGCGCGACCCCCGGATCGCGGCCGGGGAGGACGTGCGGTGATGGCGAGAAGGGGGAACGGATGAGGCGGCTGCTGAATCTGTCCACGCGGACCAAGCTCCTGCTCGGCTTCGGCCTGATGATCCTGCTCCTTGGTGTCGTCACCGCCTTCGCCTACACCGGCATCGCCGCCATCCGCGAGTCCCAGGCGCGCATCTATCAGCAGGACTTCCTGAACGCCGTCGACCTCAAGGACGTCCGGAGCAACATCAACGGCCAGCGGGCCGCCCTCCTGAGCATGATGCTGCTGAAGACGCGGAGGGGCCAGGAGGCCGCGCACGAGGAGATCAGGACTCGTTTCCAGGAGAACGCCGAGACGATGAAGCGGCTCCGCGAGCGGGCCCGGAGCGATCCGAAGCTGCTGGCCAGGATCGACGAGCTGGCCGCGGTCCGGGACGCGTTCATCCGGGCCAGGGACGCCGAGATGATCCCCCTGATCTACGCCGGGAAGATCGACGAGGCGAGGCGGCTCACCTTCGGCGTCCAGGAGGAGCGGAACGCGCGAATGCGGGAGCTCGTGAACGGGCTCGTGCAGGACGCGGAGGACCGAGCGCGAGCGGCCATCGCGGAGTCCGAGCGCCGCTCGGGCGAGGCCGTTCGCGCCTTCGCGGTCACGGGACTCGTCGCGCTCCTGGCCGGAGCGCTGCTGGCCTTCTCGCTCAACCTGGTGATCGCCTCCCCGCTCAGGGAGATCGCGGGGGCGGCCAGCCGGGTGGCGGCCGGCGATCTGACGGTGAACCTGCCTTCTCGCGACCGGCGCGACGAGGTGGGGGAGCTGGCCGGGACCTTCCGGACGATGGTCGAGAATCTCCGGGAGGTGACCCGGGAGATCCTGCAAGGGGTCAACGTCCTCGGCACCGCCACCAGCGAGATCCTCGCGACCACGACGCAGATGGCCGCCGGCGTGGCCGAGACGGCAACGGCGGTCAGCCAGACCACCACGACCGTCGAGGAGGTCAAGCAGACGGCCCACGCCGCCAACCAGAAGGCCCGCTACGTGTCGGAGAGCGCCCAGCGGGCGGCGCAGGTCTCGCAGGCCGGAAAGAAAGCGGTCGACGAGGTCGTCGCCGGCATGGGGCGCATCCGGGAGCAGATGGAGTCCGTCGCCGGCAGCATCGTGAAGCTGAGCGAGCAGAGCCAGGCCATCGGGGAGATCATCGCCACGGTGAACGACCTCGCCGAGCAGTCGAACCTCCTCTCGGTCAACGCGGCGATCGAGGCCGCCAAGGCGGGCGAGCAGGGAAAGGGGTTCGCGGTGGTCGCCCAGGAGGTCAGGAGCCTGGCCGAGCAGTCCAAGAGGGCGACCGCGCAGGTGCGGGCCATCCTGAACGACGTGCAGAAGGCAACCAGCGCCGCGGTGATGGCGACGGAGCAGGGGACCAAGGCGGTGGCGGCCGGCGTGAAGCAGTCGACGGACGCCGGCGATTCGATCCGGGCCCTCGCCGAGAGCGTCGCCGAGGCCGCGCAGGCCGCCGCCCAGATCGCGGCCTCCAGCCAGCAGCAGCTCGCGGGAATGGACCAGGTGGCCCTCGCGATGGAGAACATCAAGCAGGCGAGCGTCCAGAACGCGGCCGGAACCCGCCAGACCGAGGCCGCGGCGCACAACCTGCACGAGCTGGGGCAGCGGCTCAAGCGCCTGGTCGAGCGGCAGCGGGTGTAGGAGGACGACCGGCGCCCGAGGGCGACGCGAGCGACCCATGGCGGACGGCATGGACGACATCAAGCCCCGGCTCCTGGCCACCTTCCGGGCGGAGGCCGAGGAGCACCTCCAGACGCTGGCGGCGAACCTGGCGGCCCTCGAGCGGGGGCTGCCTCCGGCGGAGGCCGGCTCGGTGCTCGAGGCCACGTTCCGGGAGGTGCACACGCTCAAGGGCGCCGCCCGCTCCGTCAGCCTGATGGACGTGGAGGCGCTCTGCCAGGCGCTGGAGTCGGTCCTGAGCCGGATCACGCGGTCTCGGCTCGCTCCGACCGGCCCGATCCTGAGCTGCCTTCAGGACGGGGTCGACGGCGTCGCCCGGCTCCTCACCGGGAGCGGCGCTCCCGTGCCCGTGCGCGACCTCATCGCGCGGCTGGCGGAGGCCGCCGCGGGGGCGGCGCCGGCAGGGACGCAGCCGTCGGCCGCGGCGGCGCCGCCCGACGCCACCGCGGCCACGGCCGGGCTGCCGCCGGCCGACACGCTCCGACTCGGCGTCGCCCGGCTCGACGCGCTGCTCCTCCTGGCCGAGGATCTGCTCGCTCCCAAGCTCGCCGCCGCAGAGCGGGCGCGTGACGCCATGGCGCTCGTGGAGGCGGTGGCCCGCTGCCGCGCGGCCTCGGGCCGGAGCCGGTCGCGGCCGGACCCTGGGGGCGAGCCCGGGACCGAGCGGGCCAGGCTGGAGCCGGAGCTGAGCGCGCTCGACGCCCGGGCTCGCCAGTTGCTCGCGCAGCTCCTCCACGACGAGCGCGCGATCGCGCGGAACGTGGACGGGCTGCTCGACGACCTGCGGAAGCTGCGCATGATGCCGGCGTCGACCGTGCTGGACCTGTTCCCGCGGATGCTCCGCGACCTCGCCCGACAGCACGGCAAGGACGTGGAGTTCGTCGTTCAGGGAGACCACCTCGAGGTCGATCGGAAGGTCCTGCAGGCGATGAAGGAGCCCCTCATCCATCTGGTTCGGAACGCCATCGACCACGGGATCGAGCTGCCCGAGGCCCGGGCCCGGGCCGGCAAGCCGTCACGGGGCCGGATCGCGGCGACGGTCGTGGGCCGCGAGGACAACCGGGTCGAGATCACGGTGGAGGACGACGGCGGCGGGATCGATCTGGCCGGCGTCCGGGCCACGGCGGTCCGGTCGGGCTTCGTGCGCGCCGAGGAGGCTGAGGCGCTGACCGACGACGAGGCCGTGGACCTGATCTTCCGCTCCGGCCTCAGCACCAGCGCCATCATCACCGATGTCTCCGGCCACGGCCTGGGGCTGACCATCGTCAAGGAGCGGGTCGAGCAGCTCGGCGGCGAGCTGCGGGTGGCGACGCGCGGGGGTGGCGGGACGACGGTCCGGATGATGGTCCCTGCGACGATCGCGACGTTCCGGGGCGTCCTGGTGCGGGCGGGCGGGCAACTGTTCCTGGTGCCCCTGGAAGCCGTCGGGCAAGCCATCCGCATCGCACGGGACGAAATCGAGAGCGTGCAGGGGCGCGCGGTGGTCCGCTGGAACGGCCACGCGCTCCCCGTCGCCCCGCTGAGCGGACTGCTCGGGCTCCCCGAGCCGTCTGAGCCGTCCGAGCCGTCCGAGCCGGGTTCCCGGTGGCCGTGCGTCGTCGTGAAAGTCGGTGAGGAGCGGGCCGGGCTGGTGGTCGAGGAGGTGCTCGGCGACCGGGAGGTGGTGGTCAAGGAGTTCGGCCCGCCGCTGCACCGGGTCAGGAACTTGGCGGGGGTCGGCCTGCTGGGGACCGGCCAGGTGGCCCCGATCCTCCGCCCGGGAGACCTCCTCCAGTCGGTCCGGGAGGCGGCGCGTCAGCCCGCGCCCCCGGTCGCTCCGACGTCGAGCGACCGCGCGCCGGTGATTCTCGTGGTGGACGACTCGATCACCACCCGGACGATGGAGAAGAGCCTGCTCGAGACGGCCGGCTACCGGGTGCTGGTGGCCGTGGACGGGATCGAGGCCTGGACTCTTCTGAAGAGCGTGGAGATCGACCTCGTGGTGTCGGACGTGGACATGCCGCGGATGGACGGCTTCGATCTCACGGCCAGGATCCGGGCCGACCAGAGACTCGCGAACCTCCCGGTGATCCTGGTGACGGCCCTGGAGGCCAGGGAGGACAAGGAGCGGGGCATCGAGGTCGGCGCCAACGCCTACATCGTCAAGTCGACCTTCGACCGGTCAAACCTGCTCGAGATCGTCCGGCGGCTGGCATGACCACGCCGCCCGAGGAGAAGCGCGTGATCCGGGTACTTGTGGCCGAGGACTCGGCGGTGACGCGCGAGTATCTCGTGCATCTGCTGAACACCGATCCCGCGCTGGAGGTGGTGGGCATCGCCAGGGACGGAGTCGAGGCGGTCGAGCAGGCCCAGCGGCTCAAGCCGGACGTTATCGCCATGGACATCCACATGCCCCGCCTCGACGGCTACGAGGCGACGCGTCAGATCATGGAGCGCGTCCCCACGCCCATCGTGATGGTCACCGCCAGCCTCGAGCGAGACGAGGTGGTGATGAGCTTCGAGGCCCTCAGGAACGGGGCGCTCGCGGTCGTCGCGAAGCCCGCTGGACCGGATCACCCGGACCGCGACGAGAGCGTCCGGCAGTTCGTGGACACGGTGAAGCTGATGGCGGAAGTCAAGGTGGTCCGTCGGTGGCCCCGCCGCCCACCCGCCCGCCTCGCCCCGCCCCCCGCCCGCGCCGCAGGAAGGATCGACGTCGTGGCCATCGGCGCGTCGACCGGCGGCCCCCAGACGATCGCCGAGATCCTGGCAGGGCTGCCGCGCGACCTGCCCGTCCCCATCCTCGCCGTCCAGCACATCGCACCCGGGTTCATCGGCGGCCTGGCCGAGTGGCTGAACGGCCAGACGGCGCTCGGCGTGAAGGTGGCCGAGCCGGCCGAGGCGATGCGTCCTGGAAGCATGTACCTCGCCCCTGACGGCTTCGACATCGGCGTCGCGGCCGACGGGCGGATACGGCTCGTCCAAGACCCGGCCAGCGACGGCTTCCGCCCCTCGGCCTCCTACCTCTTCCACTCCGTGGCCGCGGTGTACGGACGCTCCGCGGTGGGTGTCCTGCTCACCGGGATGGGCCGCGACGGCGCCGACGGCCTCAGGCATCTGCGGGATGCTGGCGGGGTCACCATCGCCCAGGACGCGGAATCCAGTGTCGTATTCGGCATGCCGGGCGAGGCGATCCGTCTCGGCGCGGCCGGGTATATCCTGGCCCCGGCGCAGATCGGGGCCATGATCCGCTGGCTGGCCGTTCGAGCGTAGGGGGAAGGCCGATGGAGCGCACGATCCTCGCGGTGGAAGACAGCCCGACCCAGGCCGAGCGCCTCCGGCTCCTGCTGGAGGTGGCGGGCTACCGGGTGATCATGGCCGCGAACGGACGGGAAGGTCTGGAGATCGTCCGAAGCTCGCGGCCCGACCTCATCATCTCCGACGTGGTGATGCCCGAGATGGATGGCTACGCCTTCTGCCGGGCGGTGAAGTCCGTGGAGGCGACGCGGCGGATCCCGTTCGTCCTCCTCACCGAGCGGAAGGATCCGGCCAACATCATCCTCGGGCTCGAGAAGGGGGCGGACAACTTCATCACCAAGCCGTTCGAGGACGACCAGCTCCTCGACCGGGTCCGGCGGATCTTCGAGCATCTCGAGCATCGGCGGAGGGGCCACCTCGAGATGGAGGTGGCGGTGCACGTGGGCGGGAAGGAGATCGTCCTCTCCGCCGACAAGCAGCAGATCATCGAGCTGCTCTTCGCCACCTTCGAGGATCTTGGTCGCGTGAACACCCAGCTCGCGGACTCCCAGCGGACCATCGAGGAGTACGCCCGCCGGCTGGAGGCAATGGTCCAGGAGCGGAGCGAGCAGCTCCGGAGCCTGTTCGAGGGCGTGCCGGTCGGGCTTCACCGGACCACTCCGGACGGACAGATACTCGACGCCAATCCCGCCCTGGTGCAGATGCTGGGCTACCCGGATCGCGAAAGCCTGCTGAGGGTCAAGACCCCCAGCCTGTACGTGAACCGAGAGGACCGCCGCGTGTTCAGGTCGCGGATCGAGCGCGACGGCGTCGTGCGCGACTTCGAGGCGCAGTTCCGCCAGCGCGACGGGACCGTGATCTGGACTCAGGCCAACGCCCGGGCCGTCCGCGACGAGGGCGGCCGGGTGCTGTATTACGAAGGCAGCGTGCAGGACATCACCGCGCGGAAGCGCGCCGAGGCCGAGCTGAGGGCCCGGGCCCGCCAGCATGCGGCGATCGCGGAGCTCGGCCAGCAAGCGCAGCCGTCCGCGCGCATCCAGCTGTTCCTGAACGAGGCGGCCACCGTGGTGGCCCGGACGCTGGAGGTCGAGTACTGCAAGATCCTCGAGCTGGGTGCCGACGGCCAGACGCTGCGCCTGTGCGCCGGCGCGGGCTGGAAGTCGGGGTACGTCGAGGATACCACGGTGCCGGCCGGGGTCGGCTCGCAGGCGGGGTACACCCTGATGTCGAGCGCCCCGGTGATCGTCGAGGACCTCCGGACCGAAACGCGGTTCGCGGTGCCGCAGTTCCTGGTCGAGCACGGCGTGGTCAGCTCGGTCAGCGTCGTCATTGTCGGCCAGGACCGCCCCTTCGGGGTCCTCGGCGCCGACACCAGGCGGCAGCGGGCCTTCACCGACGACGAGGTTCACTTCCTCCAAGCTGTCGCCAACGTGCTGGCCGTGGGAATCCAGAGGGAGCAGGCCGAGAGCGCCCTCCGCCGCAGCGAGGAGCACTTCCGGTCGCTGATCGAGAATGCCCTGGACATCATCACCGTTCTCGACCGCGACGGGGTCGTCCGCTACGAGAGCCCCTCGCTCGAGCGCATCCTCGGGTACCGGCCCGAGGAGCTGGTCGGCCGGGACGCCTTCGGGCTGATCCATCCCGACGACGCTCCCGGCGTGCTCCAGGTCTTCGCCGAAGCGGCCGACACGCCCGGCTTCACGGCGTCCGTGGAGTTCCGCTTCCGCCACAAGGACGGCTCCTGGCGGGTGCTGGAGGCGATCGGGAAGAATCTCCTCCACGATCCCTCGGTGCGGGGCCTCGTCGTCAACTCGCGCGACATCACCGCGCGGAAGCGGGCGGAGGCGGAGATCCAGCGGCAGCGCGAGGCGCTGCTCCAGCGCGAGAAGCTGGCCGCCATGGGCGCGCTGCTGGCGGGCGTCGCCCACGAGCTGAACAATCCCCTGTCGGTGGTGATGGGGCAGGCCGCGATGCTCCGGAGAGCGGCGGAGAGCGAAGCGCCGGCGGGACGGGCAGAGAAGATCGAGAAGGCGGCCGACCGGTGCGCGCGCATCGTGAAGAACTTCCTCGCCCTCGCGCGCCAGCGCCCCCCGGAGCGGTCGAGAGTGGGGCTCAACCAGGTCGTCGAGGACGCCGTGGAGCTGCTCGCCTACCAGCTCCGCGTGGACGACGTGGAGGTGGACCTCGACCTCGGCGACGGCCTCCCCGAGCTCTGGGCCGACCTCCATCAGCTCCACCAGGTGGTGATCAACCTCGTCTCGAACGCCCGTGACGCGATGCGCGAGACGGCGCCACCCCGGCGCTTGACCCTTGCCACCCGGCACGATCCTGCTCGCGCGCGGGTCACGCTCAGGATTGCCGACACCGGACCCGGAATGCCGCCCGAGGTCCAGGCGCGCATCTTCGAGCCGTTCTTCACGACGAAGCCGGCCGGCCAGGGAACGGGGCTGGGGCTCTCGCTCTGCCACGGGATCGTCGAGGGGCACGGCGGGGTCATGCACGTCGAGAGCCGGACGGGCCAGGGCTCGACCTTCATGGTCGAGCTGCCGGTGGAGACGGCGCCGCCCTCTCAGCCCGAAGCGCTCTCCGAGGAGACCCTTCCATTGGTGACCGGGAAGGCGATCCTGGTCGTTGACGACGAGCCCGACGTGGCGGGCGTGCTCGCCGAGATGCTCGTGGCGGATGGGCATCAGGTGGAGACGGCGGCGAGCGGGGTGCGGGCCCTCGAGAAGCTCGCGGAGCGCGACTATGATCTGATCGTGAGCGACATCAAGATGCCCGAGCTCGACGGCCCCGGGCTGTACCGTGAGATCGAGCGCCGCTACCCGCGCCTCCGTCGCCGGATCATTTTCCTGACGGGGGACACCCTGAGCGCATGGACAGACGACTTCCTGGCCCAGACCGAGGCTTCCAGCCTGAGCAAGCCCTTCGTGCCGGGCGAGGTGCGGCGAGCGGTTCAGCGCGCCCTGCGGACGGCATGACTCGCGCGCCTTCCTGGCGTCCGCTTGACAACTAAAGAGAGTGCTTTCACAGTAGGCCCCCTCGATAAGTCCCGGCCTCAGTCCCACAAGGGGGGCGGATCATGCACCAGCCAGTCAGCCGTCGCGCACTCCTGAAGGGCGCCGTCGCGGGGGCCGTGGTGTCGGCGCCGGCGGTGATCACCCGGCCCGGGTGGTCGCAGACCCGGCCGATCAAGGTCGGCATCCTGGAGCCGCTCAGCGGGCCCGTCAAGTACATCGGGGAATCGTTCGTCGCCGCCACCCGGTTCGCCGCCGACCGGGTCAACCGGGCTGGCGGGGTGCTCGGCCGCCGGCTGGATATCGTGCCGGCCGACAGCGAGCTGAAGCCGGACGTGGCCACGCGGCGGGCGAACGACCTGATCCTGACCGAGCAGGTCGACCTCCTCGCGGTGGGCACGGGGTCGAACATCGGGAAGGCGGCGTCCCAGGTGGCGAGCCAGTACCGGAAGCTGTTCGTGTCCTACGCGACCGAGGCCGCCGAGCTGACCGGCGCCGAGTTCTTCCGGACGACGTTCCGCTGCTGCCTGAACACCGACATGCACGCCGCGCAGTTCGCCGTCTACTTCGCCCGCCTCGCTCCGCAGCGATACACCAAGTTCTACCTGCTGAACCAGGACTACAACTTCGGCCACGCCGCCGCCGAGGGCTTCAAGCGGAAGTTCGACCGCGTGCGCGCCGCGGGCCAGCAGATCATCGCCGACGAGTACCACCCGCTCCAGAAGGTGCAGGACTTCGCGCCCTACGTCACGAAGATCATGGCCTCGGGGGCGGAGGTCGTGATCACGGGCGACTGGGGCCAAGACCTGCGCCTCCTGCTCCAGCAGGGGGCGGCGCTCGGCTGGAAGGTGAAGATCGGGAACTTCTTCCTCTACGATCCGGTCGTGCTCAAGGCGGTGGGAAAGCCGGCGATCGGGCACGTCACCGCGGACGCTTACCTGCTGACCGTCGACACGCCGGAGAACCGCGACTTCATCAAGGCCTGGCGCGACCACTACCCCGACGCGCCGCTCAGCTACCGCTACCCCGAAGGCGCCTACGCCCGCGCGGCCTACGCGATCCTGTGGCTGGCCGAGGTCATCAGGACGGCGGGCAGCGTGGAGACGGAGGCGCTGATCAAGGCGTGGGAGGGGGCCCGGTTCACGACGGCCTGGGGCGAGGTCGAGATGCGCGCGTGCGACCACCAGATGCTCACGCCGGGCTACGTCGCCGAGATCATGGAGCCGGAGAAGATCCCGGCGTCGATCCGGTACTGGGGCACCGAGTTCCCAGGGGCGGGGACGCCGACGCCGATCCCCCGCGAGGAGATGGTCGTGCCCCCGCGCGAGACCGGCAACGCCCGCTGCGCCTGAGCGCTCCTAGCGCGGATCATTCATGAACGTCGCGCCCAGCGGCGGGCGGGTCCTGGCGCGGCAGGCAGGCCCGTCCGTCCTCGCTCGATACCCCACTCGCTGCGGGCGGGCGGGCCTGCCTGCCGCGCCGCCCGCCCGGCTCCCGTGGTGC
>JACQCN010000338.1 GCA_016201575.1 Candidatus Rokuibacteriota bacterium
ATGGCCAGGAGCTGGCGCTGGCCCTGGGAGAGGTTGGCCCCGCGCTCGCTCACCTCCTGCGCGTAGCGGTGCGGCAGGCCCTCGATGAAGCTCCGGGCGTTGGCCGTGCCGACGGCCCGCTCGATCTCCGCGTCCGAGACCTCGCCGTCGGCCCCGAGCTTGAGGTTGGCCTCGATGCTCCCGGTGAAGAGCATCGTGTCCTGGTGGACGAGCCCGACGTGGCGGCGCAGCGCCACCAGGTCCCACTCGCGCACGTCGACGCCGTCGACCAGCACCTGGCCCCGGGTCACGTCGTAGGACCGGTTCAGGAGCCGGGTGATGGTGCTCTTCCCCGCCCCGGTGGCGCCCACCAACGCGATCTCCTCGCCGCGCTCGATCGCGAACGAGCAGTCGCGCAGCACCCACTCCTCGCCGTCGTAGGCGAACCACACGTTGCGGAGCTCCACCTGGCAGCGTGAGGGGCCGCCGCCCGCCGCGCGCGGGGGCGCCGCCCGCGGCCGGGCGACGAGGCCGTCGCGCCCGCTCAGCACCCGCCGCTCGGCGTCGGCCAGCGCCGGGTTCGGCACCGCCGGCTCCACGTCGAGGAGCTCGAAGATGCGTTCCGAGGACGCCATGGCGGCCTGCATCACGGCGTACTTGGCGCCGAGGTCGCGGATCGGGAGGAAGAACCGGTTGGTGTACTCGAGGAACGCCACCAGCGCGCCGAACGTGAGCATCCCCTGCACGATCTGGCCCCCGCCGTACCAGAGGAGCAGCGCGACGGCGGCGGAGCCGATGGCCTCCACCGAGGCGTAGAGCGAGGCGTCGTACACGGTGGACTGGAAGAGGGCGCGGCGGTGGTCGGCGTTCAGCTCGCGGAAGTGCCGGAACTCCTGCGCCTCGCGGGCGAAGACCTGGGTGACGGCCATCCCCTGGATCGACTCCTGCAGGAACGTGTTGAGCCGCGCCAGACACGTGCGGACGACGCGGTAGGCGTCGCGGGCCCGCACCCGGAAGCGGGCGGCCACCACGGCCAGCACCGGCACCACCGAGAACGTGACAAGGGCCAGGCGCCAGTTCATGCCGAGCATGATGACGATCACGCCGGTCAGGGTGACGACGTCGCCGAGGACGGCGACGAGCCCGCTCGAGAACATCTCGCTCACCGCCTCGACGTCGTAGAGGACGCGGGTCATGAGCCGCCCGACCGCGTTCTTGTCGAAGAAGCGGGCGTCGAGCCGCTGCAGGTGCGTGAACAGCGCCTGCCGCAAGTCGTGCATCACCCGCTGGCCGGTCACGTGCGTGAGGTAGCTCTGGGCCGCGCGCAGCGCGTAGAGCACGGCCAGCGTGAGGAGGAACAGGGCGGCGATCCGGGAGAGCCCGGGCCAGTCGCCGGTGAGGATGTAGCTGTCGATGGCGATCTTGATCAGGTAGGGCTGGAGCAGCTCGACCGCCGAGACGAGCGGGAAGAGGACGGCCGAGCCCACGATGAGGACTCGGTGCGGGCGCGTCACCTGCCAGAGCCGGGCGACCAGCCGCCGGTCGTAGGCGCGGCCCAGGATCTCGTCGTGCTCGAGCTGGTCACGCACGGGCGATCTCGTCCTCGAGCTGCTGCCGGCGCCACAGGCGCGCGTACACGCCGCCCCGCGCCACCAGCTCCGCGTGCGGCCCCTGCTCCACCACGCGCCCGCCGTCGAGCACGACCACGCGGTCGGCGGCCTCGGCCGCGCGCAGGCGGTGGGTGACGAGCAGCGTGGTCCGGCCCCGGACCATGTCCTCGAGCCCGGCGCTGATCTCGGCCTCTTTCGCCGCGTCGACGTTGGCGAACACGTCGTCGAGGATCAGGATCGGCGCGTCGGTGACCAGCGCCCGCGCCAGCGCCACCCGCTGCCGCTGGCCGCCCGACAGCGTGAGGCCGCGCTCGCCGACGACCGTGTCCCAGCCCGCGGGAAACGCCTCCACCTCGGCGGCGAGCCCGGCCACGCGCCCCGCCTCCTCCACGCGCGCGCCGCGGCCGCCGTCGGCGGCGAAGGCGACGTTGTCCCGGATGGAGCGGGAGAAGAGGAACGCCTCCTGGGGGACGTAGGCCAGGCGCCGCCGGAGCGCCGTCCGGTCCATCTCCCGCACGTCCACGCCGTCGACGAAGATCGTGCCGGGCGGCGGCTCGTAGAGCCGCGCGAGGAGGGCGCCCAGCGTGGACTTGCCGCTCCCGGTCGGCCCCACCACGGCCACCGTCTGGCCGGGCTCGATGGTTAAGCTGGCGTCGGCGAGGGCGGGGGCCCGGTCGTCGTAGGCGAACGACAGGTGCCGGAACTCGACGCGGCCGGGCCCCGGCGCCGGCGCGCCGGCGGCGCGCTCCGCGTAGGCCAGGGGCGACGCGAGGATCTCGCCGATCCGCTCGAGCGACGTCATGCCGCGGCGGACCACCGACAGCGTCCAGCCCAGCGCGATCGTCGGCCACGCCAGGTGGGCGATGTAGCCGTTGAAGGCGACGAGGGCGCCGAGCGTCAGCCGCCCCTCGCCGACCGCGCGGCCGCCGACCCAGAGGATCACGAGCGTGCCGATGCCGGCGACGAGCCCCATGAGCGGCGCGAACTGGGCCTGCACGCGGCCGAGCGCCAGGCTCCGCGCGAGGTACTCGGCGTTGAGGCGGCCGAACTCGGCGATCTCGCGCGGCTCCATCGTGTAGGCGCGCACGATGCTGCTGCCCGTCAGGTTCTCCTGCACCTTGGCCGCCATCTCGCCGAGCTGCTCCTGGACGGCCTGGGTCCGCACGTGCACGCGCGCGTTGAAGCGCTTGGCGAGCAGAACCAGCAGCGGGTACGGCGCCATCGCCCAGAGCGTGAGCCACGGCGCGATCGCCAGCATGGCGGCGAGCGTGCCGAGGAAGGCGAAGCTCGTGCCGACCAGGCTCAGGCCGCCGAAGCCGACGAGCTGCTTGACCGCGGCGATGTCGCTCGAGGAGCGCGACATGAGGTCGCCGGTGCGGTGGGCCCGGTAGAACGCGGGCGGCAGCGACTGGAGCCGCGCGTAGAGATCGTTGCGGATGTCGTAGTCGATGCGCTGCCCGGCGCCGAGGATCGTGAAGCGCGAGCCGAGGCGGACCAGGCCGTGGGCGGCGGCGAGGGCCAGGATCAGCAGCACGTAGCGCCCGATGCGCGCCTCCCCCGCGGCCGCCGCCGACAGCGCCTCGATGGCGTTCTTCACCGTCCACGGGATCGCCAGCGAGAACAGGTTGGCGAGGAGCAGGCACAGGAACCCGAAGGCGTAGCGCCCGCGGTAGGGGGCGACGTACGTCCAGAGCAGGCGGTACGGCATGCGTCAGGCGGGACGCATGGAGGGCTTCAGGGCGGCGTACACGGCGAAGCACATCGGAACGGGGAGTCCGTGACGCTCGCCGAGCCGCACCGCGTGACCGTGGAGCGCCTCCAGCTCGAGCCGTTTGTCGTGGGTGAGGTCGAAGTACATCGACGAGGTGGTGTCGGGCTTGAGGCCGCCCACGCCCGTGAGCATCCGGTCGACCGCGCCGGGCGCGAGCCCGACCTTCTCGGCCTCGGCCAGCGCCGCCAGCTCCTCCAGCAGCCGCCGGTACATCGTCCACGTCTCGGGGGTCGCGCGGATCACGCCGATCGGCTTCCGCGTGAGCGCCGTCATCCCGGCCTGCGCGGTGATCACCACGTATTTCTCCCACAGCGCGCGCCGGATGTCGGGGGCGATCTCGGCGGGGATGCCCGCGCGGGTGAAGGCCTCGAGCAGGGCCGTCGTGCGCGGCCGCGGGCGGCCGTCGAGCTCGCCGAGGACGATCCGGCCGCCCTGCGTGTGCGAGATCACGCCCGGGCCCTCGATGGTGGCGAACACGTAGGCCACGCCCCCGACCGCGTGGCCGAGCCCGAGGGCGGCGTCGATCTTCTCCTCGTTGTCGATGCCGTTCTGGAGCGAGAGCACGGCCGTCTCGGGCCCGATCACCGGCCGGATGGCCTCCACCGCGGGCTCCGTGTCGAAGGACTTCACGCAGAGGAGGACCGCGTCGGCGGGTGGCTGGCCGGCGAGCCGCTCCACGGCGGTCGCGCGCACCGTGAACTCGCCGCCGGTGGCCGAGCGCACCGTGAGCCCGCGTTCGCGGATCGCCGCCAGGTGGGCGCCGCGCGCGACGAACGTGACCCGGGCGCCGCTCCGGGCGAGCTTGGCGCCGAAGTAGCCGCCGACCCCGCCCGTCCCCATCATGACGAGATTCACGCGGCCGGCCTCGGCCGGCCGCTGAAGAAGGCGGGTACGTGGACCGTTTTGATCGGCCGGCCAGGTCTCAGGGAAGTTTCCATGCGCGGCGCGCGGCGGCTCATCGCGTCAATTCTATGCTAGGCTCTGCATTTGGCAATGACATCACGCGAGCGAGCCGTCGCGGTCGAGGTCGCCCAGGCCGCCGGCGCGATGCTGCGTGACGAGCTGGGGCGGGCCCGCCGGATCGAGCAGAAGGACACCCCGATCAACCTCGTGACCGAGATGGATTCCCGCGCCGAGGCGCTGATCGTGGCGCGGCTCACCGCCGAGTTCCCGGACGACGCGATCCTCGCCGAGGAGCGCGGGACCCGCGCCGGCCGCTCGGGGCGCCGGTGGATCGTGGACCCGCTCGACGGCACCACCAACTACGCCCACGGGGTCCCGATCTTCGCCGTCTCGATCGCGCTCGAGGACCGCGCGGGCGTCGCCCTCGGCGTCATCCACGACCCCAACCTGCGCGAGACCTTCGTGGCCGAGCGCGGGCGCGGCGTCCACGTGGACGGCACGCGCCTCGCCGTGTCCCCGAGCAAGCGCCTGCACGAGAGCCTCGTCGCCACCGGGTTCCCCTACGACATCCGCGAGACCGCGGACACGAACCTCGCCGAGCACGCGGCGTTCTCGCTCAGGGCCCGGGCCGTCCGCCGCATGGGCTCCGCGGTGCTGTACCTGGCCTGGCTGGCCGCCGGCCGCATCGACGGCTACTGGGAGCTGCGGCTCGGCCCCTGGGACGTCGCGGCCGGGTCGCTGATGGTCACCGAGGCCGGGGGCCGCGTGACCAACCTCACGGGCGGGCCGCTCGACCTCGCGGCGCCGCAGATCGTCGCGAGCAACGGGCACATCCACGACGAGATGCTCGCGATCCTCGCGGAGGTCCGCCGGCCCCGGCTCGGCTGACCGCGCCGTACGCCTCTCCGGCGAAGCTATCACGCGCAGCGCGATACGCCTCGACCCTGGCTATCATTGGTTGCGGGGGCCCGCACTCACCGATATCAACGAACTTGACCTTTGATGAGACACCTCGGACAGACGAGCTCTCAGCGAGAAGGCCACCGCCGAGGTCGCCCTCGGCCTACCGAGCCTCGCAGAATATGGTGACAAGTGTTCACGAGGGAAAATCCGTCACCATATTATGCGAGCATCAGTAAGTACGAGCCGTCTGTACGATCTGGGTCTGAAGGCCTTCGCGTCGAGGCGACGGGAGACTGAGCATCTCGGGCCGCCGATCCGGATGACGGGCCAGTCCCAGCGCCGCCGCGCGCTCCCCCGCCTCGAGACGCGCCACCCGGGTCTTCGCCGTGGCCCGGGCCCGTGTCCGCGCCGCTCCCACGCGCTCGACGAGTTCGGCGTACTCGGGTCCGAGTGTCCGCTCAAGTCGGCGCCGAATTTCGCGGGCCAGGGCGGGGCTGCGACCGCCGGTCGAAACGGCGACCTGCAGCTCGCCACGGCGGAGCACGGAGGGGAAAATGAAATCGCACTGAGCCGGCCGGTCCACCACGTTGATCAGCGCCCGCGCGCGGCGGGCTGCCGCCGCGACGGCGGTATCAACCGTGGTGACACCCGTTGCGGCGATCACAAGCGCGCACCCGCGCCCGTCGGATCTGAGAAATTCCCGGCGGCGATGGTGGATCGCGCCGTCCTCGATCAGCACGTCGAGTCCGGCCGTGACTCTGGGGCTCACAACGACCACGTCTGCCCCGCAGTCGAGGAGCGCGCGGACCTTCCGTTCGGCGATTGCGCCCCCGCCGACCACAAGACACCGCCGGCTCCGGAGATCGAGAAACGCCGGGAAGTAGTCGGGCATCGCTACCCCGTCACGGCGAGCCGAGCGGGCGCATCCATCCGCAGGCGGGACGCTTCCAGCGCCGCCCTCGCCGCCGCGACCGTCGGACCCGTGATCAGCACCGCCGGTGAGACGACGTCCAGGCTCCGCCCGCGGCCAGCGAGGTCGGCGAGCCGGATCACGACAATCCGTTCCTCCACGGTCCCGAGATGCTCGGCGATCAGCGCCGGGTCATCAGGATCCCGCCCACACGCGACCAGGGTGCCGGCGATCACCTCCAGCCCGCGCACCACCATGTAGAAGACGAGGGTAGCGGGCGCGCGGGCCAACCATCGCCAGTCGAGCGACCCGGTCACGCCCCCGGTCTGGGCGGCGCCGGTGGCGAAGACCACCATCGAGGCCGCGCCGCGCTCGGTGAGCGAAATGCCCGCGCGCGCCGCGGCGGCCGTCGCCGCGGTCACGCCCGGCACGATCTCGAAGGGCACTCCGGCGGCCCGGACCTCGCGCACCTCTTCGGCGAGGCGACCGAAGATCGCCGGATCCCCACCCTTCAGCCGGGCGACCCGCCGCCCCGCCCTGGCCCGGACAACCAGCAGTCGGTTGATCGCGTCCTGGGTGGGGGAGCGACGCCCGGGCGTCTTCCCGCCGTCGATGATCTCCGCGCCCCGGCGCGCCTCCGCGAGGAGGGACATCGGCACCAGTCGATCGTGGACGATGACGTCGGCCTCTCGCAGGCGACGGAGCCCCTTGAGCGTGATCAGGTCCGGATCCCCGGGGCCGGCCCCGATGAACGACACGAGCCCGGCCCCGGCCTGGCCGACGGCGATCATCGGACGAACTCGATCAGCGGCCGCAGCCGTACCGCGCACGCTTTGAGCTCGGGCTGCTTCGAGAGCGGATCGCGCGCGCTGAGCGTCAGGTTGTTGGCGCTCTTGTAGACGCCGAATCGCCGGCCCCAGTGGAAGGGCAGGAAGCACGTGCCCTCGCGC
>JACQCN010000339.1 GCA_016201575.1 Candidatus Rokuibacteriota bacterium
AGCCGATCTTCGAGTCGCGCTACGTCGACATCCCCGCCGCCGCCGAGACCTTCTACTACTACGCGGGCTGGTGCACGAAGATCGAGGGCGAGACGATCCCCGTTCCCGGGGACTTCCTGAACTACACGCTCCGCGAGCCCTACGGAGTCTGCGGCATCATCACGCCCTGGAACTTCCCGCTCCTGATGGTCGCGTGGAAGCTCGCGCCCGCGCTGGCCTGCGGCAACACCGCGGTGGTGAAGATCGCCGAGGAGACGCCCCTCACCGGGCTCTGGCTCGGTCAGCTCTGCCAGGAGGCGGGCTTCCCCGACGGCGTCGTCAACATGGTGCCCGGCTTCGGCGAGACGGCGGGCCGCGCGCTCGTCGCCCATGCCGACGTCGACAAGATCTCGTTCACGGGCAGCACCGCCGTCGGCAAGGAGATAATGAGAACAGCAGCGGATACTCTGAAGAAAGTTTCCCTGGAGCTGGGCGGCAAGTCGCCGAACATCGTCTTCGCCGACGCGGATCTGGACGCGGCGGCCAAGGGCGCCTTCAACGCGATCTTCTACGGCAAGGGCGAGGTGTGCGCGGCGGGCTCCCGGCTCTTCGTGGAGTCGAAGGCCCACGACGCGCTCCTGGACAAGCTCGTCGAGCGCACGAAGAAGCTCGAGCCCGGCGACCCGCTGAACCCGAAGACCCGCCTCGGCGCGCTCGTCTCGAAGACCCAGATGGACCGCGTGCTCGGCTACCTGGAGGCCGGCGTCCGCGAGGGCGCGAAGCCCGTGCTCGCGGGCGGGCGCGCGGGCGACCGGGGGTACTTCGTCAGGCCCGCGATCTTCGACCGGGTCGGCCCGCGCATGAAGATCGCCCAGGAGGAGATCTTCGGCCCCGTACTCTCGACCCTCACCTTCGACGACGTCGACCAGCTCGTCGAGGCGGCCAACAGCAGGGTCTACGGACTCGCCGCCGCCGTGTGGACACGCGACGTCGGCAAGGCCCACCGCCTGGCCCGTCGCCTCCAGGCCGGCACGGTGTGGATCAACGCCTACAACATGCTCTCGGAGCAGTCGCCGTTCGGCGGCTACAAGCAGTCCGGCTACGGCCGTGAGCTGGGCCGCCACGGCATCGATCTGTACACGCAGGTCAAGTCGGTGTGGGTCAGCCTCGACTAAGCTGCATTCTGCTTATCCGGTTGACTCCCAACGACCCCATGGGCGGGCCTGGCCATGCGGCACGAGCTCACTTCCCACGACCGGTTGTATGCTTCGGAGTCAACCGGATATGCACAACGCGGCTAACGCTGGCAAAGGAGGTGGCGATGACCGCGACCTGGCGCCTCAAGGGCAAGTGGATCAAGAACTGCAACTGCGCGGCCGGCTGTCCGTGCGACTTCTGGGCGCCGCCGACCCACGGCGGGTGCGAGGGCATGCTCGCCATGCAGGTCGACGAGGGCCACTTCGGCAAGACCCCGATGAAGGGCGTCAAGTTCGCCCTGCAGTACCGCTGGCCCGGCCCCTTGCACGAGGGTAACGGCACCGTCCAGCCGATCCTCGACGCGCGCACGTCGGCCGCGCAGCGGGACGCGGTCCTCCGCATCGTCAGCGGGCAGGCCGGGAACCCCTGGTTCGAGGTGGTCGCTTCGCTGGTCACGACCGTCCTCGAGCCGAAGGTCGCCCCCATCGAGTTCAAGCACGACCTGCGCCGGCGGCGGGCCCGCGTGGTCATTCCCGGCATCCTCGAGACGACGACGGAGCCCATCAAGAACCTGGCCACCGGCGCCCCGCACGTCATCGACGTCGTGCTCCCGCGCGGCATGGAGTACCGGACGGCGGCGGTGGGCCAGGCGGTGGTGAACCGGGGAATGGGAACGATCAGCTACGACTGGCCCGGCAGCCACAGCTCGCTGGCCCACGTCGAGCAGACGCAGGCGGGCCTGAAGCGGTAGCGGTCAGGCGCCGTCGCGCGAGGCGAAGCCGAGGCGGAAATCGCCGGCCTTGATGGCGCGGATGATCGCGTCCCGGTCGCGTCGCGCCTCCACCTCGATCCAGGCCCGCCCCCAGTGCGCCTCCCGGTGCGAGTCGTCCGTGGCGATCCGCGCGAGCCGGAGGGCGTCGGTGTCGTAGAGGGGGCGGTAGTGGCCGGTGTCCGTGACCTCCACCGCGTCGATCCGCAGCCCGGCGTCGGTGATCACGCCGACCCGCCGCGCCGCCTCGTCGAGCGTGAGGCTGTAGCGGGCGGGGTGGTTCAGGACGTGCAGCACCTCCCGGTCGCCGTACACGCGCCCCACGTGCTGGGAGAGCGGCGTGTAGTCGATCTCGATCCCGCGGAAGAGCAGCAGCCGCGAGGGCAGCGTCGCGAGCGCGCGCCAGTAGTGCGGCGGCACCCGGTCGTCGTGGTCGGTGATGGCGAGGAAGTCGTAGCCGAGCGCCTCGTAGGCGGCCACCACCTGCTCGGCCGAGCGGACGCCGTCCGAGAAGAGGGAGTGGGCGTGGAGGTTACCGCGCAGCCGCAGCGGCCTTCCTCCAGTGAGCGCTGATCTCGGCCAGGGAGGCCACCCACACGCGGGGCGTGTGGCGGACGTGCTCGAGCAGCTCGCGCAGGCAGGCCAGGCGCGAAGGCCGGCCGATGAGCTGCGGGTGGAACGTGAAGTTCGTCACCCCCCCGGCCTCGTTGATCCCGTCGAACTCCGTGAGCCAGCCCTGCAGCACGGCGCCCGGCGGCTCCAGGCTCCGCGTTCCCGTGAACAGGAAGTACGGCGCGTCGTCCAGCACCCAGGACACCGGGATCTCGACGAGCGTGGCGCCCTCGACCGGCGGATGCAGGTACGGCGTCAGCCGGTCCATGAAGTTGGAGGAGTAGTCGAAGCCGTGCCGCGCGAGGAGCCCGAGCGTATTGGCCGAGAGCTGCCAGGCCGGCGCGCGGTAGCCGACGGGGCGCCGGCCCGCCAGCTTCGTCAGCGTCTCGAGGCTCTTGACCAGGATGCGCTCCTCCTGGGCCGCGTCCAGCTCGCTCACCCGCTCGTGCTCGTCTCCGTGACAGCCGATCTCGTGACCGCCGGCGACGATCGCCTTGACCGAGTCGGGATAGTGCTCGGCGACCCAGGCGGGGATGAAGAAGCTGGCGCGGACGCCCGCGACCTTGAGGAGCTCGAGGATCCGCGGCAGCGCCTCGACGGGCCCGAACCGCCCCTGCGAGAGCGCGACCGGCTCGCGGACGCCGCGGGCCATCCACAGGGTCTCGGCGTCGAGGTCGAACGTGAACGCGCAGGCCGCCCGCGCGTCTCCCGGCCAGCGCGCGGCGGGGGCCACCGCAGCTACTTCGGGGCGCCGGAGGGAGCCGCTCCGCCGCGCGGGGGCACGCTGACGTCCCACACGATGGCGAAGCCGAGCGCGAACGCGCCGGGGGACTCGCGGTAAAAGGTGTTCACCGGCCCGTCGGGCGGCACCGGCGTGTTCGGCGACGTCCATCCCGCCAGGCCGATCTGGACGGCCGACCGCGGCCCGGTCTGGCGGATCGCGGTGAAGGGCGGGATGAAGGCCGGGTCGAAGCGCACCCGGATGTTCTCGGGATAGAAGTCGGACTCGCGCGGCCGCGTGATCTCGCGGGCGCCGGGCGGCGCCACGATCTGGGGCCGGACCACCTGCTCCTCCGGCGGCTTCCCCTTGATCTCGAGCTCTTGCTGCTGCTGGGCCCGGGCGGGAGGCGGCGCCGGCGCGAGCGCCGCCAGCGCGAGCAGGGCCACGATCGAGTACCGGTAAGTGCGGGTCATGCGTTCATATTACTCGAACCGCGGGACGCGACCAAGCCGCATGTCTTGACACCCGCGCGCGCCGGCGCCTAGGATGCGCGCCATGCGCCGCCTGGTCCTCGTCGCGCTGCTCGTGGCCGGGTGCGCGACCGGCCTCGGCGGGCCGTCCGCGATGCGCGCGCCGGGGTACCGCGGCGCCGAGGTGCGACGCCCCGCGCTGACCGTGCACCTCGGCTTTGGCCCCGGCGACTTCACGAAGCAGGAGCGGCAGGAGTTCCCCGAGGTCTACACCACCGCCCTCCTCGACGCGCTCAACGCCCAGGCCGTCGTCCCCGTCGACGTCCAGGTCACGACCGGGAAGCTCGATCGCGCGGCGGCCGTCGCGCGCGCCCGCGACGTCGGCGCCGACCAGGCCGTGATCGTGGAGGCCACCGCCGGCCGGGGGCTCCGCACCTACTGCCGGAACTCACGCCGCATGTTCACCACGCGGGTGACCGGCCTGGTCGCCCGCGTCGACGTCGTGCGCGTCACCGACGGCCAGACGCGGCTCACGGAGCCCGACATCGAGGCGGGCGACTTCGAGGAGGACTGCGACGCGCCCAAGGAGAGCCGCCGGCTCGGCGCCGACGAGCTGATCGCGGACTCGGTCCGCAAGGTGCTGGCGAAAATGCTCCGCCCCTAGTCTTAGGCTAGCGCCGGCGCGTCCGCCGGAGGTACTCCCGCCACGGGGTCCAGTAGTACTGCCGCCACCCCGCCGTGATCCCGGCGCGCTCCCGCGCGGGGACGTTGGCGTGCACGAGGTCGATCTGGCCTCCGCCGCTGGTCTTGCGGAAGGCCAGGACGAGGATCGAGTCGGGCTCCCGGGCCGGCCAGTCGCTGCCCCGCCAGGACTGGACGATCAGGCGCTTGGGCACGATCAGCAGGTTCTTCCCCGTGATATAGCCGTCGAAGACGGAGAAGCGCCCGCCCTCCCGTCGGCTGACCGCGGCCGTGCTGTCGACGGCGGCGGCGTGCCGCTTCGAGTCCAGGTAGATGTCGAAGAGCTCGTCGGGCGTCGCGCGGAACTTCACCGTCTGCTGGATCGCCTTCGCCATGGCTGTCCCTCCTCGTGACCCGGGCCGGTTCGCTTGAGTATCATCCGACGTGTCGCCCACACGGTTCACGAACATTTCACACGCCTGTGACAACTCCCCGCCGTGGCTCCCCCAGGCTGCGGGCATCGGTGGTCATCACGGACGAGGAGGGTGGCGATGGGAACCAGGCGTGGTCGGTGGGCGCGGGGCGTGGGAGTCGTGCTGGCGGGAGCGGCGCTGGCGGTCGGGGGCTGCTCCCAGGGGATGATGGGCGAGAAGACGATGATGGACAAGGAGACGATGAAGGGCGACACCATGAAGGACAAGGAGATGAAGGACAAGGAGATGAAGGACAAGGAGATGATGGAGAAGAAATAGCGATGCGGAGGCCGGACATGCTGCGACACGCGCTCGCCGCGCTGCTCACCGCCGTCCTGACCGAGGCCGGGGCCGGTGCGGCCGGGGCCCAGGCCCGCATCGGCCAGCCGGCTCCCGAGGTCACGGGCGAGCAGTGGCTCAACAGCGACCCGCTCAGCATGGCCGGCCTCCGCGGGCGGGTCGTCCTGATAGACTTCTGGACGTACGGCTGAATCAACTGCCGGCACGTGATCCCGCAGTTGCGGGACTGGCACGAGCGGTACCGGAGGGCGGGCCTGACGGTGGTGGGCGTGCACACGCCGGAGTTCCTCTGGGAGAAGTCCTCCGACCGGGTGGCGGCGGCCGCGCGGCAGCTCGGGGTCTGCTACCCGGTCGTGCAGGACAACGACTACGCCATCTGGAAGCGGTACGGCATCCGGGGCTGGCCCACGGCGGTGCTCGTCGACCGCAAGGGGATCGTGCGGTTCACCCACATCGGCGAGGGCGCCTACGAGGAGACGGAGTCGGTGATCCGGCGGCTGCTGGCCGAGAGCGGATGAGGCTCTCGGCCGTCGCGCCGCTCGCGATCGTGCTCGCCGCCGCCGTCCTCGCCGTCCTCGGGTACCTCTCGCTGCGCCAATGGCAGGCCACCTCGGAGCTGCTCTTCCGCCAGCAGTCCCGGGAGATGGCGACGATGGCCGCCGAGAAGGTCCGGATGGTGCTGAACCAGATGGAGGACGAGATCGTCGGGCGGCTGCGCGCCGCCGTCGCGCGCCCGGGGTTCACGCCCGACGCGCTCCCCGCCTTTCTCGCCGACGCGCCCCTGGTCGGGCGCCTGTACCTCTTCGACCGCCGCGGCCACCTGCTCTTCCCCGCGGCCTTCACCGACCGCGACGCCGCCGCGATCGCCGCCATCCCGGGCGCGATCCCGGAGAGCTTCTGGGAGCGGGAGGGCCGCATGCGGCTCGGCGTGGGGGGCGAGACCATCCTGGCCACGGTGCTCAAGACCGCGGCCGGCGCGCCCGTGCTGGCCGCCTTCTCCCGCGATCCCGAGGTCCTCGCCCGCGACATCATCGCCCGGACCCTCGGCCCCCGGGCGGGCCAGTCCTTCGTCGCCGTGATCGACGAGCAGGAGCGGCCGGTCTACAGCCCCGAGCCCCTCGCCGGCGCCGAGCAAGTGGTCACCGTGAGCCTCGGCGCCGAGCTGCCGTCGTGGCGCGTGGCGCTCTACCAGCCCGCCGGCCTCTCGCCGCGCGAGGCCGCCCGGCGGCAGATCGCGCTCTTCACCGCCGCTTTCGGGCTGCTCCTCCTCGTCATCGTGGGCGGGCTCGCCGCGACCTGGCGGCTCGTCCGCCGCGAGACCCAGATCGCCCGGCTCAAGTCCGACTTCGTGGCCAACGTCTCCCACGACCTGAAGACGCCGCTCTCGCTCATCCGGATGTTCGGGGAGACGCTCGAGATGGGCCGCGTGACCGACGACCGCCAGCGCCAGGAGTACTACCGCGTCATCACGCGCGAGAGCGAGCGCCTCTCGCGCCTGATCGACAACGTCCTCGACTTCTCGCGGATCGACGGCGGCCGCCGCACGTACGACATCGTCCCCACGGCGGTGGAGCCGCTCGTCCGCGACACCCTGGAGGCCTTCGAGTACGTGCTCCGGCAGCGGGGCTTCGCCCTCACGGTGCGGATCGATCCCGGTCTGGACGACGCGCCCCTCGACGGCGGCGCCGTGGCCCAGGCGCTGGCCAACCTGATCGACAACG
The DNA here is from genome assembly GCA_016201575.1 of Candidatus Rokuibacteriota bacterium. Taxonomy (GTDB): domain Bacteria; phylum Methylomirabilota; class Methylomirabilia; order Rokubacteriales; family CSP1-6; genus AR9. Next base: position 6,924 of record JACQCN010000339.1, read on the forward strand.
CGATCAAGTACTCCGCGGACCGGAAGTCCGTGGCGGTGGAGGCGCGCGTCGAGGACGGGCGGCTCGCGCTGAGCGTCGCCGACGAGGGGATCGGCATCCCGCGCGTCGAGCAGGCGCGGATCTTCGAGAAGTTCTACCGGGTCGGGCGGAGCGACACCCAGGGGCGGCGCGGGAGCGGCGTGGGCCTGGCACTGGTGCGCCACGTGGTCGAGGCCCACGGCGGGCGCGCGACCGTGGAGAGCGAGCCGGGCCGAGGCAGCCGCTTCACGCTCTGGTTCCCCCTCGACACAAGGCCGGCCACGGCCTGATGGCCACCATCCTGATCATCGACGACGAGGCGGAGATGGTGCGGGGGCTCGGCGACAACCTCCGCTTCGAGGGCTACCAGACCATCGGCGCCACCAACGGCGCCGACGGTCTCCGCCTCGCCCTCAGCGAGGCGCCCGACCTGATCCTGCTCGACGTGACGATGCCGCAGATGAGCGGGTGGGACGTCTGCCGGGAGCTGCGCCGGAAGGGCATCGACGTCCCCGTCATCATGCTGACGGCGCGCGGGGAGGAGGTGGACCGCGTCCTCGGGCTCGAGCTGGGCGCCGACGACTACGTGACCAAGCCGTTCTCGCTGCGCGAGCTCCTCGCGCGGGTGCATGCGGTGCTGCGCCGCCCGGGGCCCCGGCAGAAGGCCGAGGCGCTGGCGTTCGGCGACGTGCGCATCCACCTGCGCGGGCGCCAGGTCTTCAAGGCCGGCCGGGAGGTGCGCCTCACGCGGAAGGAGTTCGACCTGCTCCGCTACCTCGTCGAGCACCCGGGCGAGGTGCTCACCCGCGACCGCCTGCTCGAGGAGGTCTGGGGCTACGAGCGCTTCCCGACCACGCGCACGGTCGACGCCCACGTCCTCCGCCTGCGGCAGAAGTTCGAGCCGGACCCGGAGCGCCCCGCGTACATCCTGACCGTCCACGGCCAGGGGTACCGGTTCGCGCCGCCGGGCTAGTTGCTAGGCCTGGACCGTTGTTAGGCTCCGCCAGCTCGACAAGGGACGCGGGTCTGTTCTACAGAGATCGCGGGGCAATGCCAGCTGGGAAGTGACCAATTCA
>JACQCN010000340.1 GCA_016201575.1 Candidatus Rokuibacteriota bacterium
ATCACGTCCGGAGCCTGGCCGGCCTGCGCGGCGGCCGTGAACTTCGTATCGCGCTGGTCGAACGGCACGCTCACCACATCGACCTTGATGCCCGAGTGCGCGGCCTCGAACTGCTTGACGAGGTCGTTCAGGGTCACGGTTTCCTGGGTGTTCATCGTGTGCCAGAACGTCAGCGTCACGTCCTTCGCCGAGCCGTTCCTCGCCGACGCGGCGGTGACCGAGGCCACGGCTGCCAGCAGCGAGATGAGCGCGAGCGTCAGCACGCGCCGGGACAATCTGCTCATCGAGTCGCCTCCTTCGCTCCGCGGCTCGCGAGCGGCGAAACCGCGCGGTTGGATAAACAATGTTTCAGAGTCATGAAACGCAGGGGACCCTAGATGCCTGGCTGTGGAAAGTCAAGGCTTCCATTTCCAGGCAACTTAGGTCTATACTCCTGAAACTATTCGGGTGATAAGCAGTTCCATTCCTGTGGAATGCCGAGCCTTCGCGATGTAGCCCGGCAAGCGGGCGTCAGCGTCGCCACCGCTTCGCGGGTGGCGAGCGGATCCGCATCGGTGCGGCCCGAGACGCGCGTGCGCGTGGAACGGGCGATGCAGGAGCTGCTCTACGTCCCACCGGGACGGCGAGCGGAAACCGGGGCGATCGGGCTTCTCGTCCCGGACCTCGTCAACCCGATCTTCCCGGCGCTCGCGCAGGCGATGGAGACGCGGGCGACCGCCAAAGGCCTGGCGTCGATCCTCTGCAGCACGAACACCGCGCACCCCGCGCTCACGGAGGCCGAGTACGTGCACATGCTCGTGGAGCGTCGCGTCGACGGCATGATCTTCATCTCCTGCGAGATGGCCGACCTCGAGGGCGACCACCGGCACTATCGCCAGCTGATCAGCGAGGGCGCGCGGATCGTGTTCGTGAACGGCTTCGTGGAGTCGCTCGACGTGCCCACGGTGCGCGTCGACGAGCGCGCCGCCGGACGGCTCGCGACCCAGCACCTCATCGAGCTCGGGCACCGCCGGATCGGCGTCGTCGCGGGGCCCGAGCACTTCTTCCCGACCCCCGGCCGGCGACGAGGCTCTCGCCGGTGTCCGGGTCGAAGAAGTGGAACGTCCCCGGATCGACCGTGAGCCGGATGGGCTGCCCCGACCGTGCCTTCGTGTGCGGATCGACGCGGGCGTTGAACTGCGCCCGCTGGTCGTCGGCGATGAGGCCCTCGTCCTCCTCGTCGTGGACGGCCTTGAGCTCCTCGGCCACGACGCGGGGCGCGTCGACCGGGAAGATGACGTGCGCGTCGGAACCCAGCTCCTCGAGCACCGACACGATCACGTCGACCCGGGGGAGCGACGGGTCGGAGAAGGCGGCGTCCTCGAAGCTCTCCGGACGGATGCCCAGGATGAAGCGGTTGCCGTGTCTCCCTGCGGGCCGGCGGTCGCGGGCGAGCGGGATCGTGAAGCCCGCGAAGGAGACCGAGCCGTCGGCGACCGTCGCCTCGACGAGGTTCATCGCCGGCGAGCCGATGAACGCGGCCACGAAGAGGTTCGCGGGATCGTGGTAGAGGGACTGCGGCTCGTCGACCTGCTGGATCCGCCCGTCGCGCATGACGGCGACGCGCTGGCCGAGCGTCATCGCCTCGACCTGGTCGTGAGTGACGTAGACCGTCGTCACCCCGAGGCGGGAGTGCAGGCGGGCGAGCTCGGCCCGCATGCCGACGCGCAGCTTCGCGTCGAGGTTCGAGAGCGGCTCGTCCATCAGGAAGGCGGCCGGCTCGCGCACGATCGCCCGCCCCATGGCCACGCGCTGGCGCTGCCCGCCCGAGAGCGCCGCCGGCCGGCGCTCGAGCATCGTCTCGAGCCCGAGCATCTTCGCCACCTCGGCGACGCGGGTCTCGATCTCGCGCCTGGGCGTCTTGCGCACCTTGAGGCCGTAGCCGAGGTTCTGGCGCACGGTCATGTGCGGGTAGAGCGCGTAGTTCTGGAAGACCATGGCGATGTCGCGGTCGCGCGGGGGCAGGAAGGTGACGTCGCGGCCGCCGATCGAGATCGAGCCGTCGGTCGTCTCCTCGAGGCCCGCGACCATGCGCAGGAGCGTGGACTTGCCGCAGCCCGACGGGCCGACGAGGACCATGAACTCGCTGCCCTCGATCTCCAGGCTGACGTCGTCGACGGCGGTGACGCCGCCGGGGAAGACCTTGGTGACCTGGTTCAGGGCGATCCCCTCCATGGGGCGCAAAGTCTAATCTCCCGCCCGCCCCGGCGAGACAGGCAGGCGGTACCAGTCGGCCGCGTTGGCGCCGAAGACCTTCCGCCGGCGCTCCGGCGCCGGGTCGCCGAGCGCCTCCTCGTAGGCGTTCACGA
>JACQCN010000342.1 GCA_016201575.1 Candidatus Rokuibacteriota bacterium
GTCACGGTGAGATCGGCGTCCCCGAGGAGGTCGCGCGCCCCGATCCGGAGCAGGTGCCGGTACTTGAAGCGGCGGATCGCGTTGAGCCGGGCCTCCGGGCGCGCGAACGGGGCGAGGCTGTCGGCCAGCGCCGCGGCCAGGTCGTCGGCGAGCCACTGGCGCATCGTGCGCCCCTCGAGGAGCCAGGCGAGGCTCGCGGGATGCCGGCGGAGCGTGTCGGCGAGGAACTGGCTGGCCCCGAAGACGGTGACGAGCAGCGCGGCGGCGCCGGGATGGACGGCGAGCGTCCGGAACAGCACCGCGCGGTCGACCGCGGCGGCGTAGCGCTCGAGGTTGTTGAGCGCCATGTCGGGGTCGGCGGCGTCGCGGAGGACGGCGAGGAGCCGGGGCAGCGCCGGCGCCAGCAACTCCGCGTCGCGCGGCGTCGGCGTGAGGCCGTGGAGGTTGGCGAGGGCGGCCCGCGGGTCGGCGAACCCCAGGGCCCGGAGCGCCCGCCGCGCCGCCGGGTCATCAGGCGCCGCCCCCAGCAAGCGACCAGGATCGGCGGTGACGGCCGGAAATTCCTCTCGACGCGTCTCGGACTGTCCTCCGTTCGAGCGCCGGCTTGGCCGGCGCAACTCGATCCTGGGGGAGGCTTCGGAGGGGGCCGTCGAGACCCCCTCCGAGAAGTCGAGGCCCCCTTGATTAAACCGCCGCTTCCCCCGTCTCCCCCGTGCGGATCCGGATGGACTCGTCGAGCGGCATCACGAACACCTTGCCGTCGCCAATGGAGCCCGTGCGGGCGGCGGCGACGATGGTCGAGACGACCTTGTCGGCGAGGTGATCCGAGACGATGACCTCGATCTTCACCTTGGGCAGGAAGTCGATGGTGTACTCGGATCCCCGGTACAGCTCCGTGTGGCCCTTCTGGCGGCCGAAGCCGCGCACCTCGGTCACCGTCATGCCCACGATTCCGAGCTCCGTGAGCGCCTCCTTCACGTCGTCCAGCTTGAAAGGCTTGATGATCGCCTCGATCTTCTTCATGGGTGTCCCCTGCCGGCCGCCTTGGCGGCCTTCCGGTAGAGTGCGACGTACTCCTTGGCCGACGCCTGCCACGAGAAGTCCTCGGCCATCGCGTTCCGCACGACCTGCCGCCAGAGCGTCGCGTCCCGATACGTCGCCAGCGCCCGCGTCGCCGCCTCGGTGAGGGCGCGGGCCGTCGTCTCCTTGAAGCCGAACCCGGTCCCGGTGCGCCGGGCCGGCTTCACCTCGGCCACGGTGTCGGCGAGCCCGCCGGTCCAGCGGACGATCGGGATCGTGCCGTAGCGCATGGCGATCATCTGGCCGAGCCCGCACGGCTCGTAGCGCGACGGCATCAGGAACATGTCGGACCCGGCGTAGATGCGCCGCGCCAGCGCGGCGTCGAAGCCGAGACGGATGGCCACCCGCCCCCGCAGGCTCGCCGCGGCCTCGGTGAAGGCCTTCTCCAGCTTCGGCTCGCCCGCCCCGAGGAGGACGACCTGGAAGCCCGCCTCCACCAGTGCCGGCAGCGCCTCCAGGACGAGGTCGAGCCCCTTCTGGGCGACCAGGCGCGAGACGATGCCGATCACCGGCGCCCCCTCGGCCTCGAGCCCCATCTCCTCGGCGAGCGCCGTCTTGCACGCGCCCTTGCCCACGAGGTCGTCGGCCGTGTACGTCTTGGCGATGTCGCGGTCGGTGGCCGGGTTCCACGCCTGATAGTCGATCCCGTTGACCACGCCGTGCAGGTCCGCGCTCCGGTACTGGAGCACGCCCTCGAGGCCGGCGCCGAACTCCGCCGTCTGGATCTCCTCCGCGTACGTCTTGCTCACCGTGTTGAGCACGTCGGCGAACACCAGCCCGCCCTTCAGGAAGTTCAGCTTGCCGTAGAACTCGAGCCCGGCCGGCGTGAACAGGTCCCAGCCGAGCCCCGTCATCGGCATGTCGAAGTGCCAGAAGGTGCCCTGGTAGGCGAGGTTGTGGATCGTGAACAGCGTTCCCGTCGTGGCCAGCGCGGGGTCGTCCTTGTAGAGCGTCTCCACGTAGACCGGGACCAGCCCGGCCTGCCAGTCGTTGGCGTGGACGACCTGGGGCGTCCATTCGAGGGCGCGGATGGCCTCGAGGGTGCCCCGGCCGAAGAAGACGAAGCGCTCGCAGTTGTCGAGGTAGTCGGCCTCGCCGGTGCCGTAGAGCGCGGGGCGGTCGTAGTAGTGGTCGTGGGCGAGGAAGTAGATCGGGATGTCGCCCGGCATGCGGCCTTCGAGGAGCGCGCCCTCGGTCGACCGCTCGCCGATCGGCACCCGGACGCGGGGCACGACCGTCGACAGCGCGGTGTGACGGTCGACGCCGCGGTACTTCGGCATGAGCACGCGCACGTCGTGGCCGAGGGCGCGGAGCGCCCTGGGCAGCGCGCCCGCGACGTCGGCGAGCCCGCCCGTCTTGGCGAAGGGCTCGACCTCGGACGAGACCAGGAGAATGCGGAGAGATTGCGTCACGTGGTCCTCCGGGGGATGTGCCGGGATTATTATCTCCTCGGCTCCGGCGAAGTCAAAAGGTCTTTGCCGAAACCACCGGCTTGGGCTGCTGAGTCCCTCGTCTACTCACGGAGCTACGCCGACCGATACGACCGAGTTCGAACGCCGGCTCCGCCGGCGCAATCCCCGGGGGGAGGTTCGGAAGGGGGGCAGAGCCCCCCTCCGAAGAAATCATACCTCTTCCAGGATGGACACGGCGATCGCGGTGACGTGGGAGCTGATCCGCTTGAGATTGGTGAGCACGTCGAGGTGGATGTCGGACGTCTCCAGCGAGTCGTGGCGGCCGGCGCGGAGCCGCGCCAGGTGCGACTCCCGCAGCCCGCGCTCGCGCTGGCGGATCAGCGGCCGCCGGTCGAGCACCTCCTGGGCCAGCCGCCGGTCGTTGGCGGCAAAGGCGGCCAGGGCCGACTCCACGTTCTTGGAGATGAGCGCGTGGAAGTCCGTGATCTCGGCCAGGCCCTCCTCGGAGAAATGCCGGTTCAAATGGACCTTCTTCCGGGCCAGCTCCATCAGGTTCTTGTCGATGATGTCGCCGATGTTCTCGAGGTTGCCGATCAGCGAGATCAGGGCGATCTCCTTGCGCGCGAGGTCGGGGGACATCGTCTCGCGGCGGAGCCGGGCCAGGAAGAGCTTGATCTCGCGGTCGAGGAAGTCGACGTGGTCGTCGCGCCGCTCGACGTCCTCCAGCAGGTCCTGGTCGTCGGTCCGGAAGACCCGGATCGTGTCGCGCAGCATGCCCTGGACCACGTCGGCCATGCGCAGCGCCTCCCGGGTGGCCTGGCCCAGGGCCAGGGCCGGCTGGTCGAGGGAGCGCTCGTCGACGTAGCGGGTCCGGAACGGGTTCTCGGCCTGCGGGGACTCGGGCACGAGGGCCTGGATCGCCCGGGCCGCCCACGACATGAACGGCAGGAACACCAGGCTGATCCCCACGTTGAAGAAGGTGTGGGCGTTGGCGATCTGGCGCCCCGGATCGGCGGCGGTGGACGCCACCCACTCCGCGAAGGGCCGGATGAACGGGAAGATCATGATCACGCCGAGCACTTTGAAGGCGATGTGGGCGACGGCCACCCGCTTGGCCTCGGCGTTGGCGCCCATGGAGGCCGCCAGCGCGGTGGCACAGGTGCCGACATTGGCGCCGAGCACGATGGTCACCGCCGCGGAGAGCGACAGGATCCCGGCGCCGCTGAGCGCGATCGCGAGTCCGATGGACGCGGCCGAGGAGGCGACGGCCGCGCTCATCCCCGCCCCCGCCAAGATTCCCGCGAGCGGGTTCCCCGCCAGCGCGGTGAGCAGCTCGAGGGCCAGCTCGTTCTGCTTGACCGGCGCCATGCCGTCGATGATGAGCTTGAGGCCGAGGAACAGGAGGCCGAAGCCGAGGATCGCCTGACCGACGTCCTTCACCGCGTGCCGGCGCCCGAAGAACACGAGCGCGAAGCCGAGCCCCACCAGGAGCGGCGCGTAGTCCGTGATGCGGAAGGCGATGAGCTGGACGGTGAAGGTCGTGCCGATGTCCGCGCCCAGGATGATCCCGAGCGTCTGGGGAAAGGTCATCAGCCCCGCCCCGACGAACCCGATCAGCATCATCGTGGTCGCGGAGGAGGACTGGATGATCGCGGTGACGGTCGCCCCCGCGGTCACGGCCAGGAAGCGGTTCCGGGTCAGTCCGGTGAGCAGGGTGCGGAGGCGGCTGCCGGCGGCCCGCTGCAGCGCCTCCCCCGCCAGCCTCATGCCGTAGAGCAGCAGGGCGACGCCGCCGAAGAGGGCGACGATCACCACGCGACCGGCCTCATCCCGCGGCGCCGACGAGGTGCTCCGTGTCGTTGATGGAGATGAGGCGCGGGGGCGCGACGGTGGTGAGGGAGGCGTTGTCGACACGGAGGCGCCAGAGGCGGTTCAGCGAGAGCCCGAGGAGGTGGCAGGCGTAGACGCTGATGACGCCGCCGTGGGCCACGACGAGCACCTCGCGGGCCTCGCCCCCGCCGTTTCCGTGGGCAGCGTGGATGCGGTCCACGGCGCGCTGCACGCGCGCGCTCAGGTCGCGGAGGCTCTCGGCGCCCGGCGGCGGGCAGTCGAGCGGCGCCTCGATCCAGCGCGTGTAGGGATCCCCGTCGCGGCCGCGGATCTCCTCGACCGTGCACCCTTCCCACTCCCCGAGCCCCAGCTCGATGAGCTCCGGCAGGA
>JACQCN010000343.1 GCA_016201575.1 Candidatus Rokuibacteriota bacterium
CCTTACGGGCCGCCAGCACGCCGACGAGGAGTGGCGCGGCCGTGTACCCGGCAGCCACGACGATCAAGACGAGCGCCAGCGGGGCCGAATGCTGAGCGCTGCGCATCCAGCTGGCGCACACCTCGACGACCCTCGGGATCGTCATGAGAGGGGCGAGGACGAGCGCCACCCCGGCCGCGGCGACGGCCGCCCGGGCGAGCCCCCGGATACGGGGGTGGGAGCCCGCGAGGAGGACCCCCGAGTAGAGGATGGTCCAGACAACGCCGATCAGCGCGAGGCGGACGGACGGCGCCGGGCGGCTGGTGATCCCGGCGACCAGCACGAGCGAGACAAGTGCCCCCGCCCCGCCGATGAGGAGGCGCCAGACGAGCGCGGTCGGCGATGATAAGGGAGCCGGGGCCCCACGCTCCGCGGCATGAACCCGGATGAGCGCGCGTTCGGCGATACCGCGCGGAGCGGGCGGCGCCGACCATCGATCGGCGGCGGTCGCGAGAGCCTGGAGTCGACGCCAGTCGAGGCGGCAATCCGGGCAGGCTTCGAGGTGCGCCGCCACTGAGGCGCGGCTGTCGGTATCGAGCTCCTCGTAGAGGAGGTCGATCAGCAGGTCTCGAGCCCGACTGCAGTTCATTCTGCCGACTCCTTGACCTCGCGAGTGAAATGGACTTCGAGGCGCCGGACCGCCTCGTGAATCCGCCACTTGATCGTGCCGAGCGGCGCGTCGACGACCCGGGCGATCTCCTCATAGCTCAGGCCGTGGTAGTGCCGCAGGATCACGGCCTCTCGCTGTTCCATGGGAAGCCGCTGGATGGCGAAGCGGACGCGGTCTCCCTCTTCCCGCCGCTGCGCCGTTCCGAGGGCGTCGGGGCCGGGCGCCGGGGTGTCTTCGACCTCGGCGAGCGAGGTCGCCCCGTAGAGATCACGCCCGCGGTGTCGAAGGTGGTCCTTCCAGACGAGCCGGGCGATCCCGAAGATCCAGGGCGCGAACGCTCGCGTCGGGTCGTAGCGTGCGCGACGGCGGTACAGGGTCACCAGGCTCTCCTCGACGAGGTCCTCGATCCAGCTCGGGTGGCCGCCGAGGCGGTAGAAGTAGCCGAACAGCGGGCTTTCCCACCGGGCGAAGAGCAGCTCGAGGGCGCTTTGTTCGCCGGCGGCGGTCCTGGCCATGAGCTCCGTGTCGGTCGCCATGTCCTACCAGCTTATCCGCCCGCCGCTGGCAAAAGGTTGGCCTGGTATTCCCGGCTCCGCTAAGGGCGGTCGGCGGCACGGTGACTACGGGACGACCTGGCAGCACCTTCGGCCTGGAGGCGTCCAGCCGTCGGAGCCATCGCCGCCACCCGTTTGCCAGCCGGGCGTCGGCTCAGCGGGCCCGCTTGGATACGTGCTGACCGGACGAGTCGACGCAAAACCCAGCAGGATGATGTTGATGACGAGGATGATGACGAGCACGAGGGCGAATCCGAGCCCCTGCAGGAGGAGATGAGAGTCCTCTTTGGGACCCGATGGTTCTGCAATGGGCACCGGAGGATTCACTCGGCTGCCGGACGCTCCCGCCGCGGCCCCGCGCAGGTCATCTCGGCCCGGCGGAGTCCGACTCTTGCCGTTGAGGTGTGCCCCCGGCGGATCGCAGCAGACAGCCATGGCCATCCTCACAGAGAGCTCCGCTCGGGGCGCGAGAAAGGTTTGGGGGACCGGAAGACCCCGAGTGATGTTGCGCTCCCTGAGCGAGCTCTCCTCGTGAAGGCTGAGTTCGCGGATGATCCGGCGGCCCGCGTCGTCCGGGACGGCACCGACGTCGAGCTCCCGATCTCGGAAGTCAGGAAGGGCAACCTTATCCGCGTCCGCCCGGGCGAGCAGGTCCCCGTGGACGGCGTTGTGGTGGAGGGCGCGTCGGCGGTGAACGAGAGCCTGGTCACTGGCGAGCCGATCCCCCGGGGAAAGCTCCCTGGGCACGAGGTGATCGGCGGCTCGGTGAATCAGTCCGGTACGCTCCTCGTGCGGGTCACGCGCATTGGCGACGCGAGCTTCCTGGAGCAGGTGGCCCGCGACATCCAGGAGGCCGCTGTTCGCCGTCACGTTGATGGGGCCTGCCATGGCGTGGCTCGCCGACGAGGACCACGCCGCCTGATTGGCCGGGCCGTCGCCGACCCAGGCCTTTCCGGTCGGCACGAAACTCCCGCGGCGGGGGAGCCACCTCGAGAGGGTCGTGGGCGAACGGCGGGCCGTGCTTTGCCGGGACCTGGAGGCCGAGGCCCACAGTCCCTCGGAAGCGCTCCTGCTCCGAGAGGGCCTCCGGTCGTACGTTGCGGTCCCCCTGATGACGAAGGGGAAGGTCCTGGGGACCCTCAACGTGGGCAGCCAGACGCCGTGGCGGTACGGCGAGGAGGACGCGCGCTTCGTCGAGGAGATCGCCACGCAGGTGGCGCCGGCCGTCGACAACATGCTGGCGTACGAGGAGATCGCGCGGCTGAAGGCGCGCCTCGAGCAGGAGAACGTCTACCTGCAGGAGGAGATCAAGACCCAGCACAACTTCGAGGAGCTTGTCGGACAGAGCCCGGCCCTCCGGCGCGCGCTGAAGGCGGTGGAGACGGTCGCCCCGACGGACGCGCCCGTGCTGATCCTCGGGGAGACCGGCACGGGCAAGGAGTTCGTCGCGCGGGC
>JACQCN010000088.1 GCA_016201575.1 Candidatus Rokuibacteriota bacterium
CGGCAAGCTCAAGGTGCCCATCGTCTTCCGCACCACCCTGGGGGCGACGCGCCGCTCGGCCGCCCAGCACTCGCAGTCGCTCCACGCCTGGCTGAGTCACGTCCCCGGCCTCAAGGTGGCGCTGCCGTCAGGCCCGTACGAGGCGAAGGGGCTCATGAAGACGGCCGTCCGCGACGACAGCCCGGTGGTCATCTTCGAGGACAAGATGATGTACCGGGTCAAGGGCCCGGTGCCGGCCGAGGACTATACGATTCCCTTCGGCGTGGCGGAGATCAAGCGCGCCGGCAGGGACGTGACCATCGTGGCCACCAGCAGCATGGTGGGGGTCGCCCTCGGCGCCGCCAAGATGCTGGAGGAGGCGGGCATCAGCGCCGAGGTGATCGACCCGCGCACGACCTACCCCCTGGACAAGCCGACGCTGATCGAGTCGGCCCGGAAGACCTCGCGCGCCATCGTGGTGGACGAGGGCTACGAGCGCTACGGCGTCACCGCCGAGATCGCGTCGGTGATCGCGGAGGGCGCCTTCTATCACCTCGACGCGCCGGTCAGGCGGATCGGGGCCATGGACGTGCCGGTGCCGTTCTCGCCGATGCTCGAGGACCTCACCGTGCCGTCGGAGAAGATGGTCTTCGAGACGGCGAAAGCGCTCTGCGGGAAGGCCTGAGGGGTTTCAGGCGATGCCCGCGAACGTCATCATGCCCGCGCTGGAGCTGGCGCAGGAGACCGGCAAGGTCCTGCGCTGGCTCAAGTCCCCGGGCGACACGGTGCGGAAGGGCGAGCCGCTCGTGGAGATCGAAACCGACAAGGTCATTACCGAAATCGAGGCGCCCGCCGCGGGAATCCTTGGAAACGTGACCGCGGGAGCCGGCGACGTGGTCCCGGTCGGACAGCCGATCGCGCTCATCTTTGCTGCCGGAGAAGCGGGCTCGACCGGCCCGACACCAGCAGCCCCGCCGGCGGCGAGCGCGGTCTCAGCCGGCGCTGTCGCGTCGGCGCCCCCGGCGGTCAGCGCGGCGGCTGGGGCCGTGAAGGCATCGCCGCTCGCCCGGAAGATCGCCGAGCAGCACGGTGTCGACCTCGCACAGGCGAAGACGGCCAGCGGACGGATCGAGAAGGCCGACGTCCTCGCCTTGGTCGAGAGTCAGAAAGCATCGTTGGTTGTCGATGGGACGGCGGCGCGCCTTACCGCGGCCTCGCCGAAGGCGCGGCGACTGGCGGCGGAGCGTGGTCTCGACATCCGAGCGCTCCGCGGCTCGGGCCCGGGCGGTGCCGTCCTCGCTGCGGATGTCGCAGCAGGGCTCTCCGCGGCGGAGGTTCCCGCAGCGGGGGTCTCCGCGGCGCCGAGCACGGCTCGGCCGGAGGCGCCTGGCGTCGGCACCGTCTGGCGCATCATGGCCGAGCGTATGACGGCGAGCTGGACCACCGCGCCCCACTTCTACCTCGTCCGCGAGGTCAACGTGAGCCGCCTGGTCTCCTGGCGGGAGCGGGCGAACAAGCAGACCGGCGCCCGGATCACCTACACGGACCTCCTGGTGAGGCTCGTCGCGGCGGCCCTGTCACGACATCCGGGCGTGAACGCCTCGTGGAAGCCCGGCGCGATCGTGCGGAACGCCGACATCAACATCGGCCTGGCCGTCGCCATCGACGACGGCCTCGTCGTCCCCGTCATCCACCGCGCCGACACGCTGAACCTCGCGGAGATCGCGGCGCGCCGCGAGGACGTGGTGAGCCGTGGCCAGGCCGGCAAGCTGCGGCCGGCCGACATCCAGGGGGGCGGGTTCACGATCAGCAACCTCGGCATGTACGGCGTCGACGCCTTCAACGCCATCGTCAATCCGCCGCAGGCCGCCATCCTCGCCGTCGGCCGCATCGCCGACCGCGTGGTCGCCGTCAACGGCCAGCCGGCCGTCCAGCCCACCATGATGCTGACGCTGTCCTGCGACCACCGCGCCCTCGACGGCGCCCGCGGCGCCCAGTTCCTCGGCGCCCTCGCCGAGTTGATCGAGGAACCCCTGGCGGTAGCGCAGAACCATGGCCTCCGCGACCGCCACGTACCAGCCCCGCGCGACCGAGCACGGCGTCCTCCACCACGTCGTCCGCGAGCACCTGGAGACGTTCCTCGCGGCGGCCGCGCGCGCCGGCCGGGGCGGCGGGCGCCTGCCCGCGTTCGTCGAGCAGGAGTTCCGGGATTTCTTGACGTGCGGCGTGCTGGCCCACGGCTTCGCGCGCGGCGGTGCGACACCTGCGCGTCCGAGCGACTGGTGCCGTTCTCGTGCTGTAGGGCCTCGCCGCGCACGTTCAAGAAGACCTCGGGGACAGGGGCGCCACCGCCGACGGCCACCCAGGCGCGAAGTGCCCGCGTCGCCTCTTTCCAGAGCGGGAGACGACGTTGCTGTCGACCCTTCCCCCCGACGAGGATGCTTGGATACGGCCCGTCGAGTTCGATGTCGTCGAGGCGGAGAGGCCCAGGCCGAGGCGCCGGTCGAGACCTACCGACAGCGCTGACCGCTCTACCGTACGGTCGCGGCCGCGACCCCAGTGAAGATCGAGGTCAGCGCCAAGTAGCTCGGAGGGGGGGCACCCCCATCCTCATCGGAGGGGGCCTCGGTGCCCCCCTTCGAGACCTCCCCCAGGACGGATTGCGCCGGCAAGGCCGGCGCTCGACCGCGACGGCTCCTCGCGCGGCGCGCCTATCCGCCGAGTGATCGGAGGGCGGCGACGGTGTCGGCCGGCTCCGTCCGCCGCGTGTAATCCGGGTCGACGTCGGCGGCGCGGATCACGCCGGCCCGGTCCAGCACGTAGCGGGCCGGCATCGGCAGCGTCCACGACGCGTCACCGTTGGCCTTCTCGAGATCGATGCCGAAGCCGCGGTAGACTTGGCGGAGATTCTCCGGCAGCGTGAAGACGAGGCCGAATTTCTTCGCGACCCCGTTGCCGGGGTCGCGCACGAGGTCGTAGTCGAGCCGCGGCCGCTCGCCGGTCTCGCGGGCCGTCCGTTCCAGCTGCGGCGAGACCACGATCAGCGAGGCGCCGGCGGCCGTGATCTCCGGGAGCGCGCGCTGCAGAGCTGCCAGCTCTGCGTTGCAGTACGGTCACCAGCGGCCGCGGAAGAACGACAGCACGACCGGGCCGCGGGCGAGGGCGGCGCCGAGGTTGACGCTCCGCCCGTCATCGGTGCCGAGCGTGAAGTCGGGCGCCGTCTGGCCGGTCTTCAGCGCGCGGCCGGTGGCGCCGGAGCGGCGCAAGTCCTCGACAGCCTGCTCCATGATCGCCCTCGTCTCGGGCGGCATCCTCCCCTTGGACTTCTCGCGCATGTCGTCGAGCTGCTCCTTGAGCGTCATGGGCACCTCCCGGGTCGTGTGCCGTCGCCTGATACTGCCGGTTCGCCGGATGTTTCGAGTTAGCCAGACTCGGTGACGCATGGTGGCTGAGCTGGCGCGGGCCACCGACCGCCGGTATCGCATCGATCTCGACGCGCTTGACGTCGCGAGCCGCAGCGCATCGAGCCCTCGGCCGGTGTCGCTTGGGCCGTAGGCCCCTCGAGGACCCCCTACCGGGCGGCAACTGTTGCGAGAGCCGAGGCGATAC
>JACQCN010000344.1 GCA_016201575.1 Candidatus Rokuibacteriota bacterium
CGTCGGGGCACTCAACTCTTGGAGAAACTTGCCTTTTTGGCTGTCGGCGTGTAGGCTTTTATTTTCGTCAAGAGGAGGTGCGCCGTGAAGGCAGGCATTCATCCTGAGTACCTCGATACCACTATCACCTGCGCGTGCGGGGAAACCATTCCCACGCGCTCGACCCGGTCGCAGATCAGGGTGGAGGTCTGCTCCAAGTGCCATCCATTCTTCACCGGGAAGCAGAAGCTCATGGACACGGCCGGGCGGGTGGAGCGCTTCCAGCGCAAGTACAAGCGCCCGTCGCCGACCGCGAGCTGACGCGGAGCCGTCGCGCGGCCTTCCCCGGGGCGCTCGCGGGAGCGCCTCGCCCGGGCCGGCCCGTCTGAGATTCCATGTTTGAAAAGCTGCGTCAGATCGAGGCGCGGTCGCGCGAGCTCGAGCGGCTCCTCGCCGATCCCGCCGTCCTCAGCCAGCCCGTGGAGTACACGCGGCTCCGCAAGGAGCACGCGGAGCTCGCGGTCATCGTCGAGGGCTTCGAGGCGTACCGCTCGGTGCTGAACCGGCGGGCCGAAGCCCAGCGGATCCTCGCCGACGACAAGGACCGCGAGCTGCGCGAGCTGGCGCAGCTCGAGCTGGACGAGCTCGGCGGCCGCCAGGCGGCGCTCGAGGAGGAGCTGCGGGGCCTGCTGCTCCCCAAGGACCCCTACGACGACAAGAATGTCTTCATCGAGATCCGCGCGGGTGCGGGCGGCGAGGAGGCCGCCCTCTTCGCCGCCGACCTCTTCCGCATGTACGCGAAGTACGCCGAGCGTCACAAGTGGAAGGTCGAGGTGATGGACTCGAGCCCGACGGGCGTGGGCGGCTTCAAGGAGATCGTCCTGTTCGTGCAGGGCCGGGGCGCGTGGCGGCGGCTCAAGTTCGAGCGCGGCGTCCACCGCGTGCAGCGCGTGCCCGCCACGGAGTCGAGCGGCCGGATCCACACCTCCACCGTGACGGTCGCGATCCTCCCCGAGGCCGAGGACGTCGACGTCAAGGTCGATGAGAAGGATCTCCGCGTCGATGTCTACCGCTCCTCGGGCCCCGGCGGGCAGGGCGTGAACACCACCGACTCGGCGGTCCGGATCACCCACCTGTCGACCGGGCTGGTTGTCACCTGCCAGGACGAGCGCTCGCAGATCAAGAACCGCGCGAAGGCCATGCGGGTGCTCAAGGCGCGGCTGCTCGAGCGGGCGCAGGAGGAGCAGGCGGCGGCGATCGCGGCGGACCGCAAGAGCCAGGTGGGGACGGGCGAGCGGAGCGAGCGCATCCGCACCTACAACTTCCCGCAGACCCGCGTGACCGATCATCGGATCGGGCTGACGCTCCACAAGCTGCCCGCGGTGCTCGAAGGGGATCTCGACGAGCTGATCGGCGCCCTCACCGCGGCTGATCGGGCCGAGCGGCTCGAGCAAGCCGTCACGTGAGCCGGCGGCCGGGCCCCCCGGAAGTTGTCGCCCCCGCGCGCCGCCTGCGCGCGTTGCTGGCCGAGGCCGTCCGCGCGCTCGCCGCGGCCGGGATCCCCACCGCGCGACTCGACGCGGAGTGGCTCCTGGCCGACCTGCTGGGCGTGGACCGCGTCGCCCTCTATGCCGGCGCGCCCGGGGTCGGCGAGCCCGACGCGGCCCGGTACGCCGCGCTCGTGGCCCGGCGGGCGGGCCACGAGCCCCTCCAGCGCCTCCTCGGCTGGGAGGAGTTCCGGGGGCTCCGCCTGCGCGTCGCCCCCGCCGTCCTGATCCCGCGCCCGGAGACCGAGCTGCTGGTGGACTGGGCGCTGGCGCTGACACCGCCCGGCGCCACGGTCGCCGACGTCGGGACCGGGAGCGGCTGCATCGCCTGCGCGCTCGCCGCCGAACGGCCGGACGTGCGCGTGATCGCCAGCGACGGCTCGAGCGCCGCCCTCGCGGTGGCCGCCGAGAACGTCCGCGCGCTCGGCCTCGAGGGGGCCGTCACCCTGCGGGCCGGGGATCTCCTCGAGCCGCTCGCCGGAACCGCGCCGGTCGACCTTCTCGTGTCCAACCCGCCCTACATCCCGTCGGACGTGATCGCGTCCTTGCCCCGCGAGGTGCGCGAATGGGAGCCGCGGGCGGCGCTCGACGGCGGCGAGGATGGGATGGCGCTGTCCCGGCGCATCATCGCCGGAGCGCCGGCGGTGCTCCGCGCGGGCGGGGCGCTGCTCATGGAGATCGGAGAAGGCCAGGCGGAGCCGCTCGCGACGGCGATGGCCCTGGCGGGCTTCCGGGACGTCGCCACGCGGCGCGACCTGCACGGCGTCGAGCGGCTGATCGCCGGGTGGGTGACCGCGCAGGAGCCGGACTGATGCCGGCCCGGCTCGAGATCGAGGGCGGCGTCCCGCTGTCGGGCGCGGTCGCGGTGAGCGCGGCCAAGAACGCCACGCTGCCCGCGCTGGCCACCGCGCTCCTCACGGCGCGGCCGATCGTCATCGAGAACGCCCCCGCCCTGGCCGACGTGACCACGATGACGCGGCTGCTGGAGCGCCTGGGCGCGGCGGTGACGCGCGACGCCGACGGCGCCATGCGCGTGCAGGTCGAGCGGGTGGCGAGCAGCGAGGCGCCCTACGAGCTGGTCTCGACCATGCGGGCCTCGGTCCTCGTGCTGGGGCCGCTGCTCGCGCGCACGGGGACGGCGCGCGTCGCGCTGCCCGGTGGCTGCGCGATCGGTGTCCGCCCGATCGACCAGCACCTGAAGGGCTTCGCCGGGCTCGGCGCCGAGATCAGCATCCAGAACGGCTACGTGGAGGCGCGGGCGAGCCGGCTGAAGGGCGCCCGCATCACCACGGACCTCGTCACGGTCACCGGCACCGAGAACCTCATGATGGCGGCGGCCGGCGCCGAGGGCACGACGGTGATCGAGAACGCGGCGCGCGAGCCGGAGATCGCCGACCTCGCCCGCCTGCTCGTCGCGATGGGCGCCCGCATCGACGGGGCGGGCACCGCGCGCGTCGAGATCGAGGGCGTGCCCGACCTCGTCGGCGCGCGGCACCGGGTGATCCCCGACCGGATCGAGGCGGGGACGCTGATCGTGGCCGGCGCCATTACCCGCGGCGACCTCCTCGTGACCGGGGTAGTCCCGGAGCACCTCTCGGCGCTGCTCGCCAAGCTCGCGGAGTGCGGGGTGACCCTCGACGTGGGGCCGGCCAGCGTGCGGGTGCGGGGACCCCAGCGCCCGCAGCCGGCGGACGTGATCACGAGCCCGTTCCCCGGCTTCCCCACGGACATGCAGGCCCAGGTGATGACGCTCCTCGGCCTCGCCGACGGTCTCTCGCGGGTGACCGAGACGATCTTCGAGAACCGCTTCATGCACGTGGCGGAGCTGGCGCGGATGGGCGCACGGATCGAGACGGACGGCGCGACGGCGGTCATCCGCGGCGTGCGCGAGTATCAGGGCGCGCCCGTCATGGCCTCGGACCTGCGCGCCTCCGCGGCCCTCGTGCTGGCCGGCCTCGCCGCCCGGGGCCGGACCTCGATCTCGCGCGTCTACCACCTCGACCGCGGCTACGAGCGGCTCGAGGCGAAGCTGGCCGCCGTCGGGGCCCGGATCGAGAGGAAGCCGTCGTGAGAGACCGGCTCACGCTGGCGCTGCCGAAGGGCCGCCTCCTCGATCCCGCCGTCGCCCTCCTCCGCGAGATGGGGCTCGAGGGGATCGAGGTGGATTCCCGCCGGCTCATCTCGGGCGACGCGAGCGGGCGCCTGCAGGTGCTGTTCCTCAAGCCGTCGGACGTGCCGACCTACGTCGCCTACGGCGCCGCCGACGTCGGGATCGTCGGCAAGGACGTGCTGCTCGAGCAGGAGCCCGACGTCTACGAGCCGCTCGACCTCGGCTTCGGGGCCTGTCGGCTGGTCGTGGCGGAGCCGCGCCAGCTCTGGGAGCGCGACGACCCCGCCAAGTGGTCGTGGGTGCGCGTGGCCACCAAGTACCCGCGGCTCACCGAGCGGTACTTCTCCGAGCGCGGGATCCAGGTGGAGATCGTGCGGCTCGACGGGTCGATCGAGCTGGCGCCGCTGGTCGGCCTCGCGGACCGGATCGTCGACCTCGTGCAGACCGGCGAGACGCTCCGCGCCAACGGGCTCGTCGAGGTGGCGGAGATCACGCGGTCGACGGCGCGGCTGATCGTCAACCGGGCGTCGCTCAAGACGGCGTACTCCGCGGTGAGCGGCCTCATCGAGGAGATGAAGAAGCAGGTGGCGGGCGAGAGGAGGGCCGTCAGGTGATGCGGCGGCTCGACGCGCGATCGGGGGGCGTGGAGGCGGTGATCCGCCAGCTCCACCGGGACCCGGAGACCGTGAAGCCCGAGGTGCAGCGGGCGGTCGACGAGATCGTCGCGGCCGTCCGCGCGCGGGGCGACGAGGCGCTGCTCGAGTACACGGCGCGGTTCGACGGCTACCGGTGTGAGGCCGCGGGCCTCCGGATCGGCGAGGCCGACTGGCGGGTCGAGCGGGACGTGGCGGAGGACGTCCGCGCCGCCCTCGCCTACGCCGCGGCCCGGATCGAGCGCTACCACAAGGAGGCGGCGCCGCGCGCGTGGCGGATCACCGACGAGCACGGCTCCGTCCTCGGGCAGGAGATCCGGCCGCTCGATCGCGTGGGGATCTACGTTCCGGGCGGCCGCGCGGTGTATCCCTCGACGGTCCTGATGACCGCGATCCCCGCCCGCGTCGCCGGCGTGCGCGAGATCGTGCTGGTGACGCCGCCGGCCCCCGACGGCTCGGTCAGCCCGGTGGTGCTCGCCGCGGCCCGGATCGCGGGCGTGACGGAGGCCTACCGCGTGGGCGGCGCGCAGGCGATCGCCGCGCTCGCGTACGGCACCGCCACGATCCGCCCCGTCGACAAGATCGTCGGGCCGGGCAACATCTACGTGGCGCTCGCCAAGCGCCGGGTCTTCGGCCAGGTCGGCATCGACATGGTGGCCGGGCCGAGCGAGGTCGTGGTCGTCGCCGATCGCTCGGCCACCGCCGCGTGGATCGCGGCCGACCTGCTGGCCCAGGCCGAGCACGAC
>JACQCN010000366.1 GCA_016201575.1 Candidatus Rokuibacteriota bacterium
ACCGGCGGTCTGAAAGCCTCCTCGGGTGACGAGCGCCGGGACGACGTCGAGCATGCTTTTGCGGCGGCGGGAAGAAGTAAGGTACCCTGCGCAATATGAAGGGCGCCACGGATACCTACCGCGGCCGCGGCCTCATCGCCGATCCGATCCACCGGTACATCCTCTACACGCGCCCCGACGGCATTCCCGGTGAGGCCACCGAGCAGGACTTGATCGACACCCCGTGGGTGCAGCGCCTGCGCCGCATCCCGCAGCTCCAGTCGGCGCGCTGGGTCTTCCCCGCGGCGGAGCACAGCCGGTTCCAGCACTCGCTCGGCGCCATGCACCTCGCGGGACGGTTCGCCCTGCAGCTCTACCCCTCGCTCAGGGCCGTGTTCCCCGACACGCCGTCGCCCGCGCTGATCGAGGAGCTGCTGCGCATGGCGGGCCTGCTCCACGACGTCGGCCACGGCCCCTTCGGCCACTTCTTCGACGACAACTTCCTGTCCGACTACGAGCTGACCCACGAGCTGATCGGGCAGCGCATCATCCGCGAGGAGCTCGGCGACATCCTGCGCGAGCTCCGGCGGAGCCCGACCGGCCACTTCGGGTCGGGCGAGTCGATCGATCCGGAGTGGATCTGCTACCTGATGGGGAAGAGCTACACGCACCCCGAGGTGGGCCATCCCGAGTGGCTCCCGCACCTCAAGCCCCTGCTGTCCGGCGTCTTCACCGCCGACAACATGGACTACGTGCTCCGCGACGCCTACATGTGCGGGGTGGCCGTCGGCCCCATCGACATCGAGCGCATCATCTACTACTCGTTCTTCAGCGAGAAGGGGCTGACGCTCGACCGGGGCGGGCTGCAGGCGTTCATCATGTTCCTGAACGCCCGCTTCTACATGTACACCAACGTCTACTACCATCGGACGACGCGCGGCATCGACCTGCACCTCAAGGAGATCTTCGGCGAGACGATGCGGGTGGCCTTCCCCTACGACCTGCGGAAGGAGCTGCATCCCTACCTGCACCTCACCGAGTGGACGCTCCTCGAGGAGGTGGGCCGCTGGCACGACTCCGACGAGGCGGACCGGAAGCGCCTCGGCGCCGAGTGGCGGCAGGTCCTCGACCGCCGGCTCAAGTGGCGCATGTCGCACGAGGTCGTCCTCGACGCCTTCGAGGCCAAGCCCGGCCAGCGGTTCATGGACGAGCACACCGTGGAGCGGGAGGTGCGGAAGCTCCTGCCGCCGCGGCTGCAGCAGTTCCCGTTCAAGATCGACATGGCCCAGCAGGACCCGCGGCCGCTCAACCCGCTGGCCATGGGCGACCGTCAGATCTACGTCTACGACTCCGCCGCCAAGCGCGTCAGCGCCGAGCCCCTGCGCGGGATCATGAAGTACCTGCCCGGCAAGGTCGCGCAGTGTCGGATCTTCGCGACCAACCACGAGCACGATCAGCTGCTGGCGCAGGCGCTGGAGCAGGCCCTGGACGAAGACAGCCCGTCGATCCCCACCAATGTCTGACGCCTGAGC
Organism: Candidatus Rokuibacteriota bacterium; assembly: GCA_016201575.1. Taxonomy (GTDB): domain Bacteria; phylum Methylomirabilota; class Methylomirabilia; order Rokubacteriales; family CSP1-6; genus AR9. The sequence continues at coordinate 1,512 of JACQCN010000366.1, forward strand.
GCGAGGGCCGCATGGACCTCCTCGAGGCAAAGAGTCGGATCGCCGAGGCCCTCGTGGAGTCGATCTTCCGCCGCGCGCGCTACCACGTCAGCCGCTTCCGCACCGAGCAGTTCCCGCTCCGCTTCGGCCGCGAGGACTTCTCGCCCGACTTCCTCGCCAGCCTGGAGACGAGCCCGGGCGAGCGCGTCGAGTTCCTGGGCGAGGTGAAGTATCGCCCGCACATCGACCAGTTCATCTCGGTGGAGAACCAGCGCGGCGACCGCTCGGTGTTCCTGATGGCGCGCCGCCAGTGGCCCCGGCTCTACTTCGTCCTCGTGACCGACCATCCCGAGCCCGGGCGCTCGTGCTTCCAGGCGATCTCCTTCGGCGAGTACACGCCGGGCGAGCCCTTCCGCACCGTCGACCTCACGGACCTGAAGGAGCTCGGCATCTTCCGCCACAACGTCGAGGACCACGAAGCGCTCGTCTTCAGCATCTTCGACCTGCTCAACGCCTAACGAGGCTCCGCCTCAGACCGACGAGTTTTATTGACGGGAGATCGAGCGCGTGAGTCGACAAGCAAAGGGCCCCGGCCGTGGGACAACGGGATGC
>JACQCN010000367.1 GCA_016201575.1 Candidatus Rokuibacteriota bacterium
CTCGGAGGCGGGCTCCGCCCCCCGTCCGAACCTCCACCCGGGGCTGGCGCCGGTAAAGCCTTCCTCGGAGGCGGGCTCCGCCCCCCTTTCGAACCTCCACCCGGGGCTGGCGCCGGCAAAGCCTTCCTCGGAGGCGGGCTCCGCCCCCCTTCCGACGAAGACGGCGCCGGCGAAGCCGTCGCTCGAACGGTCCGCCCACATTCCCGTGACTAGGGGGGGCAGTGAGCGGGTTGCTGATCAACGTGGTGGAGACGGCGCTGGCGCTGGTGCTGGCGCCGGGGCTGGTGGGCACGATCCGCTGGCTCAAGGCGCGGCTCCAGAACCGCCGCGGCGCGCCCGCGTGGCAGCCCTATTTGGAGCTGCGCAAGCTCTTCGCCAAGGAGGTCGTCGTCTCCCGGAACGCCTCCTGGCTCTTCCGGGTGGCGCCGTTCGTGGTCTTCGCGGCGACGGTGGCGGTGACCTTCCTCGTGCCCTTCCTCGCCGTCCCGCTCCCGTTCGACGTGGTGGGCGACCTGCTCGTGGTGGTCTATCTCCTCCTGCTCGCCACCTTCGTCCTCGCCCTCGCCGGGCTCGATCCCGGGTCGGCCTTCGGCGGGATGGGCGCGAGCCGGGAGATGACGGTGGCCGCCCTCGCCGAGCCCACGCTGGCGCTCGCGATCTTCGCGCTGGCCCTCGGCGCCGGCTCCACCAACCTCGGCCAGATCGTGTCGCGCACGCTCGCCCACCCCGCGGCGGTGGTGAGCCCCGGCCACCTGCTCGCCTTCGCCGCCCTCTTCATCGTCACGCTGGCCGAGACCGGGCGCCTGCCCATCGACAACCCGGCGACCCACCTCGAACTGACGATGATCCACGAGGCGATGATCCTCGAGTACTCCGGCCGCTACCTGGCGCTGATCGAGTGGGCGGCGGCGCTGAAGCTCCTGGTCTTCTTCTCCCTGCTGGCCAACCTGTTCGTGCCCTGGGGCGTGGCCGTGGCCCTCACGCCGGCGGCCCTGGCCGTGGCCGCCGGCAGCCTGGTGCTGAAGCTCGCCCTCCTGGCCGCCGCGGTCGCCGTGCTGGAGACGCGGGTGGCCAAGCTGCGGCTCTTCCGGGTCCCCGAGCTGCTCAGCGTCTCCTTCGTGCTGGCGCTGCTCGCGGTGACCTCGGCGTTCCTCTTGCGGTGACGATGGCGGACTCCCTCTTCTCCCAGGTCTCCGTGCTCGGCTCGAGCCTCGTGCTCATCTTCGGCATCATCCTGCTGTGGCGCCGGGGCGTGCGCGCCTACATCACCGCGCTCGCCTGGCAGTCCTGGGTGCTGGCCGGCGTCACCGCCACGGTGGGCTGGTTCGGCGGCGATCCCCAGCTCTACTGGGTGGCGGGGCTCCTGCTCGTCATCAAGGGCCTCGGCATCCCGCGCCTGCTCCGGGCAATGGAGGCGCGGTTCGGCGCCGCGCGGGAGCTCGAGCCCTACGTGAACACCGCGACGTCGCTCGTCATCGCCGGCCTGCTCGTCGTGTTCGCCTACGCGATCACCCGGCCGCTGGTGGCCGTCGCGCAGCTCCCGACGCGCGCCGGAATGCCGCTGGCCATGGGGCTCGTGTTCGTGAGCCTCTTCGTCATCGTGAGCCGGAAGAAGGCGCTCACCCAGGTCATCGGCTTCCTGATGCTCGAGAACGGCATTGCGCTCCTGGCCGTGCTCGGCGCCTACGGGGTGCCGCTCATCGTCGAGATCGGCGTGTTCCTCGACGTGCTCATGGGCTTCCTGGTCATGCAGATCTTCGTCTACCAGATCCACGCCACCTTCGACTCGATCGACGTCGAGCAGCTCAACCGGCTCCGGCACTGATGCTCTTCCTCGCCCTGCTCGCCCCGCCGCTGCTCTCGGCCCTCCTGGCCCTCCTGGTGACGCCCTACCGGCGCGCCGTCGGCTGGGTCAACGCCCTCCTCTCGCTCGTCACGCTGGGAGCGGCCGTCGGCCTCTGGGCCGCGATCCTGGCCGGCGAGCCGGCGACGGGCGGAAGCGACGAGTTCCTGCGCGCCGATGCCCTTTCCACGCTCTTCGCCCTCTGCGTGAGCTTCGTGACCGCGCTGGCCGCCTGGCTCGGCCCCGGCCTCGCCCGCGACGAGGAGTGGGGTCCCGTCCAGGCGCGGCGCTTCAGCGTGTTCGTCAACCTGTTCGCGTTCACGATGCTCTTCGCGGTCACCACCAACAACGTGGGCTTCATGTGGATCGCCATCGAGGCCACCACCATCACCTCGGCGGTGCTGATCCCGCTCACCGTCACCAAGCCCTCGGTGGAGGCGTCGTGGAAGTACATCCTGATCGGCTCGGTCGGCATCGCGCTGGCCTTCGCGGGCACCGTGCTCGGGTACTTCGACTTCGTCAACCTGGCCGGCCGTCACGAGGACGCGCTCACCTGGACCGTGCTGATGGCCGCCGCGCGGTCGCTCCATCCGGAGGTGCTCCAGATCGCCTTCGTCTTCATCCTGATCGGCTACGGCACCAAGGCGGGGATCGCGCCGATGCACACCTGGCTGCCGGACGCCCACTCGGAGGCGCCGGCGCCGCTGTCGGCGATGCTGTCCGGCGTGCTCACCGCGGTCGGCCTCTACGCGGTGATCCGGTGGCGGGCGGTCGTGAGCGCCGCGGTGGGTCCGGCGTTCCCCAACCGGCTCCTGATCGTGCTCGGCCTGCTCTCGCTCGCGATCGCCGCGTTCAGCCTCGTGATCCAGCGCAACTACAAGCGGATGCTCGCCTACTCGACGATCGAGCACACCGGGCTGATGTGCGTCGGCCTCGCGCTCGGCCCGCTCGGCGCCTTCGCGGCCATGCTCCACCTGCTCAACCACTCGGTCGCCAAGTCGATGATGTTCTTCCTGGCCGGCCGCGTGGCCGACCGCTACCGGACGACCGAGCTGGCCCGCGTGTCGGGGCTGCTCCGGACGATGCCGGGGACGGCCGTGCTCTTCGCGGCCGGGATGCTGGCGATGATCGGGCTCCCGCCCTTCGGGCTCTTCATTTCCGAGTTCGCGCTCTTCCGCGCCGGGTTCGCCGCCGGCCGGCCCTGGCTCATGGGCGCCGTGCTGGTCCTCCTCACCGTCGCGTTCGTCGCGCTCGTCGGCCACCTGCACCGGATGCTCTACGGCTCGCGGATCCCCGGGATGGAGCCCGGCGAGCGGCAGCGCCTCGGGCTCGTGCCCCTCGGGCTCTCGCTGGCGATCCTGGTCGTCCTCGGGCTCACGCTGCCGGAGCCGGTGGCGACGCTGCTCGACCGCACCGTGGAGGTCATCGGCCGAGGCCCGACTTCACCCGCCTCCGCGCGGCGCTGGCCGACCGCCTCGGCATCGCGCTCGGCGGCCTCCAGGTCGTCCGCGGCAACGAGCTGCACGGCGTGATCGACGGCGCGGTGGTCCCGGCGCTGGCCGAGACGCTGCGCGCCGCGTTCGGCGCCGAGCTGGCGCTGATGGTGGGCGACGACCGCCGGGCCGAGCGCGGCGTGTTCGAGGTCCACTACCTGTTCGAGCAGCCGCGGGAGAACTGGTTTCTCCACGTCACGGCGGCGGTGCCCGCGAGCGACCCCACGATCGTGTCGCTGGCGACCTTCCACTACCCGGCCTCGCGCTTCGAGCGCGAGATCCAGGACCTGTTCGGCATCCGCGCCGACGGCCACCCCGATCCCCGCCCGCTCGTCCGCCACGGCTTCTGGCCCGAGGACTACTACCCGCTCCGCAAGGACGCCGGGCCCCGCGAGTTCCACGACGACGGGCAGCCGTTCCCGTTCCAGGAGGTGGGCGGCGAGGGCGTCTACGAGATCCCCGTCGGCCCCGTCCACGCGGGCGTCATCGAGCCCGGGCACTTCCGGTTCAGCGTGGTGGGCGAGACGATCATCGACATGAAGTCGCGCTTCTACTTCACCCACAAGGGCACGGAGAAGCTCTTCGAGGGGCGGGCTCCGGCCGACGGCGTCGAGCTGGCCGAGCGGATCTCCGGGGACACCACGGTCGGCCATGCGCTGGCGTACTGCCAGGCCCTCGAGGCCCTGGCCGGCGTCGAGGCGCCGCCGCGCGCCCGCTACCTGCGCACGGTCCTGCTCGAGCTGGAGCGCCTGTACAACCACGTCGCCGACTTCGGCATGATCGCCAACGACACCGGCTTCGCCGTCGCCCACTCCCACTGCTTCCGGATCCGGGAGCGCCTCCTGCGCCTCAACAAGGCCGTCACCGGCAACCGGCTGCTCAGGAACGGCGTGGTCCCGGGCGGCGTCCGCGCCGACCTGCCCGCCGGCGTGGACCTCGCGGCGGAGGTCGAGGCGGCGATCCGGGACTTCGACGAGATCGTCGCCATCAGCCTCGACAACACGCTGCTGCGGGATCGGCTGGAGCAGACCGGCACCCTCACGACCCGGACCGCCCGCGACCACGGCGCGCGCGGCTTCGTCGCCCGCGCCTCCGGGATCGAAACGGACGCGCGGCGCGATCACCCCTTCGCGGCCTACGCGGAGCTGCCGGTCAAGGTGGTCGTCTTCGAGTCGGGGGACGTCAAGGCGCGCACGCTGGTCCGGGTCGAGGAGGCCAGGGAGTCGGCCCGGCTGATCCGCCGGGCCGTCGAGCGGATGCCGGCGGGCCCCCTCACGGTCCCGCTCGGCCCGCTCCCGGCCGATCAGGCCGCCTTCGGACTCACGGAGGGGTGGCGGGGCATGATCATCCACTGGGTCATGGTGGATGGCGGTGGAAAACTCCGGAGAGTCAAGGTGCTGGACCCGTCCTTCCTGAACTGGCGCCCCCTCTCCTACGCGCTCCTGAAGAACATCGTCCCGGACTTCCCGCTCTGCAACAAGTCGTTCAACCAGTCCTACTCCGGCAACGATCTGTAGCGGGAAGTCTGGACACCCCGCGCCAGATCGTCAGCAAGGGGCGCAAACGGTTCTGCCTGGCGCGATTACCGGGCCTCGAGAAGGAACCTCGAGGCGGGCGCCGGGCCCGCTTTCCACCCGGGCGTGGTCGTCGAGGTCCACGTGGACCCCGTCGCTCACCATGATCAACCCGCCTCGCCTCGGGCGAATTCTCTCGCGACCGCGGCCCCGCCCCGCGGGCGCGCCAGGCGGAGTCCGTCTCGCGGGCGAAAACCCGTCGTTCATCCCGCTCCGACGCGACCCTCCCGCGCGGGCTCCACCGTCGCCATCCCCGGCGCTGGTCCCAGTTGGCCGCTCGACACCGCGCCCACCGGATCCCCGAACGCCCTTGAATCTCCAAGCGCGCGCCGCCGAAGGCGAATCGAGTTCAACACCGCTCTTTGCCGCGACTCCGCGCGGCAAAAAGCCTTAATTCGTTAGCCCCTTCGCCGCTGCCACTCTGCCGGATCTCGGCTCACGTGGAGGACCGCGAGCACGAC
>JACQCN010000368.1 GCA_016201575.1 Candidatus Rokuibacteriota bacterium
ACGTCCCCGTGGTGGGCGAGGCCGGCCGCAAGCCGGTGGACATCTGCGCGGCCGCCGTCCGCGACGCCGCCGAGCGCGGCCTGAGCCCCGTGGTTCTCGACACGGCCGGCCGGCTCCACATCGACGAGGCGATGCTCGACGAGCTGCGCCAGATGAAGGCCGCGGTCAAGCCGCACCACATCCTCCTGGTCGTCGACGCCATGACCGGCCAGGACGCCGTGACCGTGGCGGAGAAGTTCAATGCGGCCGTCGGCATCGACGCCGTGATCCTGACCAAGATGGACGGCGACTCGCGCGGCGGCGCCGCCCTCTCGGTGCGGCACGTCACCGGCCGCCCGATCGCCTTCGTGGGCGTCGGGGAGAAGGTCGAGGCGCTCGAGCCGTTCCACCCCGACCGCCTGGCCTCGCGCCTGGTGGGCATGGGCGACGTGCTCTCGCTCGTCGAGAAGGCGCAGTCCGCCGTCGACGCCGAGGCCGCCGACGAGCTGGTCCGCAAGATCCGGCAGGAGACGTTCTCGCTGGAGGACTTCCGCCAGCAGCTCCGCCAGGTGCGGACCATGGGGCCGCTCGACCAGATCCTCGACATGCTCCCCTTCGGCCGGGCGCTCCGCGGCCTGCCGAAGGACCTCGACGGCGAGCAGACCGACCTCACGCGCTTCGAGGCGATCATCGATTCGATGACGCGAGCCGAGCGCCTGAACCCGCAGCTCATCAACGGCGGCCGCCGCTCGCGCATCGCGCGGGGGAGCGGCACGAACGTGCAGGACGTCAACCGGCTGCTCAAGCAGTACGCGCAGCTCAAGAAGATGATGAAGGGCCTCAAGGGCCTCGAAGGCCGGATGAAGAAGGGAGGGATACCAGGGTGGCGGTCCATATCAGGCTGAGACGCACGGGAACGACGAAGCGCCCCGCGTACCGGGTGGTGGTGGCGGACTCGCGGGCGCCGCGGGACGGACGGTTCATCGAGATCATCGGGCACTACAACCCGCTGACCGAGCCGCCCACGATCGACATCGATCGGGGCAAGGCCGAGGCGTGGCTGAAGAAGGGCGCGCAGCCGTCGAACACGGTGAAGCACCTCCTCGCCCACGCGGGCAAGTAGCCGTTCGAGCCGAGCGGCGCCGGCCGCCGTGCGAGGCGCAGCCGAAGGCGAGACGAGCCGCCGGATTCCGAAACGGCGCGAAGCGCGGCGAGCCCGCCGCGAGGCGAGGCCCGATGGCGGTTCGAGCCGGGCGGCGTCGGCGAGGCTTTGGCGAGCCCGCCGCGAGGCGAGGCCCGATGGCAGTTCGAGCTGAGCGGCGCCGGCGAGGCTTTGGCGAGCCCGCCGCGAGGCGAGACCCGAGTTGATCCCGCGCCTCGTCGCCATCGGCGAGGTGGTGCGACCCCACGGGCTCGGCGGAGACGTCAGGGTGCGGGCCCTGACGGACCGGCCGGCGCGGTTCGACGCGCTCGAGCGGTGCGTCGTGTGGGAGCCCCGGACGGACGCGCGCGTCGAGCGGCGGGTCGAGCGGGTCCGGCGGCAGGGCGAGGACGTGATCCTCAAGCTGGACGGGGTCGCCGGGCTCGAGGCCGCGCGGGCGCTCACCGGCCGGCTCCTCGCCGTGCCCGAGTCCGAGGCGGTGCCCCCGCCGCCCGGGCACGTCTATCCGTGGCAGCTCGAGGGCTGTCGCGTCGAGACCGAGGACGGGAGGACGGTGGGCGAGGTGACCGGGATCGAGCGGGGACCGGGGCAGGACCGCTGGGTCGTGTCGGACGGGACGCGGGAGCACCTGATCCCGGCCGTGCCGGAGATCGTGGTCGACGTGGATCTGGGGGCGCGCCGGATCGTGATCCGCCCGCCCGAAGGGCTGCTCGAGCTGTGAGGATCGACATCGTCACGCTGTTCCCCGGGATGGTGGAGGGGCCGATCGCCGAGTCGATCCTGGGCAAGGCGCGGGAGCGCGGCCTCGTCGACATCCGCGTCGTGAACCTGCGCGATCACGCGACGGGCAAGCACCGGGTCACCGACGACTACCAGTTCGGGGGCGGGGGCGGCATGGTGCTCAAGCCCGAGCCGCTGTTCGCGGCCGTGGAGGCCCTCCGCACCGAGGAGGCGCGCGTCGTGCTGCTCGACCCGCGGGGCCGCCGGTTCACGCAGGCGATCGCCCGCGAGCTGAGCGCCGTCGGGCACCTGATCCTGCTCGCCGGCCGGTACGAGGGCGTGGACGAGCGCGTCAGTGCCGCGCTGGCCGACGACGAGCTGTCGATCGGCGACTACGTCCTGACGGGCGGGGAGCTGCCGGCGCTGGTGGTCACCGACGCCGTCGCGCGGCTGATCCCGGGCGTGCTGGGCGACGCCGAGGCGGCGGGCCGGGACTCGTTCGCGAGCGGCCTCCTGGAGGGGCCGCAGTACACGCGGCCCGAGGAGTTCCGGGGCCTGCGGGTGCCGGACGTGCTGCTGTCCGGGGACCACGCGAAGATCGCCCGCTGGCGCCGGGTGCACGCCATCTGGCGGACCTGGCGGCGGCGGCCGGAGCTGCTGGAGACGGCCGCGCTGACGCCGGCGGAGCAGAAGCTGGTGGAAGAATTCAGACGGGGAAAGGGGCCTGACGAGGTATGGACGCGATCCGCGTAGTCGAGGCAGGGCAGCTCAAGAAGGACCGGGACGGGTTCGTGCCCGGCGACACCGTGCGGGTGCAGGTCAAGGTCATCGAGGGCGAGAAGGAGCGCACGCAGGCCTTCGAGGGCGTGGTCATCCGCAAGCGCGGCGAGGGCACCCGTGCGTCGTTCACCGTGCGCCGCATCTCCTACGGCGTCGGCGTCGAGCGCACGTTCCCGCTGCACTCGCCCCGCATCGAGTCCATCCAGGTGATTCGGCGCGGGCAGGTGCGGCGCGCGAAGCTCTACTACCTGCGCAAGCTCGCGGGCAAGGCCGCCCGCCTCAAGGAGAAGCGCGCCCCCATCGTTCCCCGGTCGGCCGAGTAGCGTCCCGGCGCGATGGCGCCGTCCGCCTCGGCGTCGTACCGGTACGAGGCCCGGGCGTGGCGAGCGGGTGTCGGGCTGGTCGCGGGCGTCGACGAGGCCGGGCGGGGCCCCCTGGCGGGCCCGGTCGTGGCGGCCGCGGTCATCCTCGACCCCGGCCGCCGCGTGCGGGGCCTCCAGGACAGCAAGGTCCTCACCCCGGAGCGGCGGGAGGAGCTGTTCCTGGTCATCTCGGAGCGGGCGCGGGCGATCGGGGTCGGCATCGTGGACCACGGGACGATCGATCGGATCAACATCCTCCGTGCCACCGAGACGGCGATGCTGGAGGCCCTGGCCCGGCTGGCCGTCGCGCCCGAGCTGGTCATCACCGATTTCGTCGCGCTGCGCGCGCTCGCCTGCCCCCAGAAGAACCTCGTCGATGGCGACGCCCGCTGCGCCACCGTCGCCGCCGCCTCGATCATCGCCAAGGTCACCCGCGACCGCATGATGCTGGAGCTGGACACCAAGTACCCCGAGTACGGCTTCGCGCGCCACAAGGGCTACGCGACGCCGGAGCACCTGACGGCGCTCGACCGGCTCGGCCCCTGCCCGATCCACCGGCGCACCTTCGCCGGCGTCTGGCGACAGGGCGAGCTGTTCGTGCTCGAAGACCAGGACTGAGGAGAGCACCCGCATGGCCACCACCGTCGAGACCGCTTACACGCGCCGCGCCCGTTACTTCTCCTCCGCGGACGGCTTCAACATCAAGCGCCCGCGGATCCCGGCCCACACGTTCCTGGCCGAGCGCGACCGGGCCTTCGCCCCGGCGGCGCCCACCGGGCTCATCCAGCTCGACCTGAGCGGCGCGCTCGAGATCGAGTTCCCCGCCACCACGCCCCTCATCCTCGCCCGCTACGCGGTGATCCGCGCCGGCGAGACGCTGCCGACCGCCTTCGCCGCGAGCGGCCAGATCTACCACGTGATCGCGGGCGCGGGGGACACGTCGTGGGGCGGCGACACGCTCGCCTGGGACGAGGGAGACATCTTCTGCCTGCCCGGGGCGGCGGCGGCCGTCCACGCGGCCGGCGCGCGCGACTGCCTGCTCTACGTCGTCACCAACGAGCCCGAGCTGGCGTTCGAGCGCCTGGAGCCGCCGGCGGCGGGGCGGGCCCCGATCGAGCCGGTCCACTACCCGGCCGACGAGATCCGCCGCCAGCTCGACCGGATTCACGCGCTTCCGCCCGAGCAGACGATGGTGGGCAAGGCGGTCAACTTCACGACGGCCGCGTTCGAGGCGCGCCGCACGGTGCTGCCGTCCTTCACCCTCGCCATGAACTCCCTCCGCCCCGGCGAGTCGCAGCGCGCCCACCGCCACAACGCGATCGCGGTGACCCTCCCGGTCGAGGGACGCCGCTGTTACTCGATGATCGACGGCGCCCGGGTCGACTGGCAGCGCCACGCGGTGATGATCACGCCGCCCGCCGACATGCACTCGCACCACAACGAGGGCGACGAGATGGCGCTCTTCCTGATCGTGCAGGACGGCGGCCTGCACTACCACACGCGGACGATGGGCTTCAGCTTCACGTAGCGGCGGCGCCCGGCCCATGAAGACACCGCTCCTCGCCTGCGCGCTGGCGTGCGGGATGCTCGCCGGCTGCAGCGGCGGATCGATATACGGCAAGCCCGGCGTCACCTACTCGCAGTGGAGGCGAGACGACGCCGAATGTCGTGAGGCGGGCCGGAGCGACGGCCGGTCCGACGCCGACGCGTACCTCCGGTGCATGCAGGGCCGAGGGTACGGCGAGCCGCCGCGGTAGGGCGCTCAGTAGACCTGGACCGCCCGATACTCGCCGAAGACCGCGCGCAGCACGCCGCAGATCTCGCCGATGGTGGCGTAGGTCTTGACCGTCTCGACGAGCACCGGGACCAGGTTCGTGTCGCTGGCCGCGGCGGTCCGGAGGTCGTCGAGGGCGCGCCTCACCCGGGCGTTGTCCCGCTCGGCGCGCAGCCTGGCCAGGGCCGCCCGCTGCTCCTCCTCGACCTCCTCGCTGTGACGATGGATCTCCCGGGTCCCGGGCTCCTCCTCGACGAACCGGTTGACACCGACGATCACGCGCTCTCCGCTCTCGATCCGGCGCTGCTGCTCCCAGGCGGCGTCGGCGATCTGCTGCTGCGCCCAGCCCGACTCGATGGCCTGAATCATCCCGCCCCGGCGCTCGATCTCCTCGATCAGCGCCGTCGCCTGCTCCTCGATCCGGTCGGTGAGCGACTCCACGTAGTAGGAGCCGCCGAGCGGGTCGACGACGTCGGCCACCCCGGTCTCATAGGCCAGCACCTGCTGTGTGCGCAAGGCCAGCGTGACGGACTTCTCGGTCGGCAGCGCCAGCGCCTCGTCGTAGGCCGCGGTGTGGAGCGACTGGGCCCCGCCGAGGATCGCCGCCAGCGAGTTCAGCGTGACCCTGACGATGTTGTTCTCGGGCTGCCGGGCGGTGAGCTCGCTGGCCCCCGAGCCGGCGCCGGTCCGGAACGCCCAGCTCGCCGGCTCCCGGGCCCCGAAGCGCTCCCGCATGATCCGGGCCCAGAGGCGCCGCATCGCCCGGAACTTCGCCGCCTCCTCGAACAGGTTCGTCCCCGCCGTGAAGTTGAACGCGAAGCGCGGCGCGAACGCGTCGACGGGGACGCCGCGCGCGATCACCGCCCGCACGTAGGTGTTGGCGTCGGCGAGGGCGAACGCGACCTCCTGGACGAGCGTCGAGCCCGCCTCGCGCATGTGGTAGCCGCACACGTTGATGAAGTTCCACCGGGGCAGCCGGCGGGCGCAGAACTCGACCACGTCCGTCACCAGGCGGAGCGACGGCAGCGGGGGGAACGTGTAGGTCCCGCGGGCGATGAACTCCTTCAGGATGTCGTTCTGGGTGCTGCCCGACAGCCGCTCGGGCGGGAGCCCCTGCTGCTCGGCCAGGGCCACGTACATCGCCAGGATCACGGCCGCCGGGGTGTTGATCGCGTTGGCCGGGCTCACCTCGGCGAGCGGGATCGCCTCGAAGAGCGCCTCCATGTCCCGCAGCGAATTGACCGGTACGCCGACCTTGCCCACCTCGCCCCGGGCCCGCGGGTCGTCCGAGTCGTAGCCGTGCTGGGTCGGCAGGTCGAAGGCGACGTTGATGCCCGCCATCCCCTGCTCGAGCATGTAGCGGAAGCGCCGGTTCGTCTCCCGGGCCGACCCGAACCCGGCATACTGCCGCATCGTCCACAGTCGCTCCCGGTACATGGCGGGGTAGATGCCACGGGTGAACGGGTACTGCCCGGGGAAGCCGAGGTCGCGCAAGTAGTCGAAGCCGGCGTCGGCCAGGTCGGCCGGGGTGTAGAGCGGCTTGGTCTCCCGGCCCGGGCCGGCGCCGCGAGCGCCGGCGCCCGCGGCTCCGGACCCGCGCGCGGTGTCGGCCCCCCGGGCCTCCCGCGCGCGTCGGATGTCGTCGATCCGCTCCTTGTCGAACATCGGCCGTACCCTCCCGCGGCCACGCCGCCGTGAGGAGCGGGCGCGGCGCCCGCCCGCGCCGCCGGGCGAGCCCCCGAGGCCGTCCGGCACGCATAGTATGACGAATTCCACGGCGACGGCATAGACGAAGGGGACGGCGGCAACGGGTTGACACCGGGCGCGGCGTCGAACAGGATGGCGTCGCTCGCATCCGAGACGAGGGAGGACATCACACGGCGGCGGGACTGGCGGCGATCGTGACGGGGGCGTCGCGCGGCATCGGGCGGGCCATCGCGCTCGCCCTCGCGGACGCGGGATACCGGGTCGGCGTGAACTACCGCGCCGGCGCGCGGGAGGCGCGCGCGGTCGTGGACGCGATCGCCGGCCGCGGCGGCGAGGCGCGAGCCTTCCAGGCCGACGTGGCCGATCCCGCCGCCGCGCGCGCGCTCGTCGAGGCCGCGCTCGAGGCGTTCGGGCGCGTCGACGTGCTCGTCAACAACGCCGGCACCTCCGCCGTCGGCGTCCGGCTCGCCGACCTGCCGCTCGAGGACTGGGAGCGGATGCTCGGGGTCAACCTGAGCGGGCCCTTCCACCTGATCCGGGCGGTGGTCCCGCACATGCGGGAGCGGCGGAGCGGCCACATCATCAACCTCTCCTCGAACGTGACCCAGCGCTTCCCCGCGCTCTACGGGGCGTACACCGTCTCGAAGTGCGGTCTCGACGCACTCACCCGCATCCTGGCGAAGGAGGAAGGTCCCCACGGGATCCGCGTCAACGCGATCGCGCCGGGGCCCATCCGGACCGAGATGCTCGAGGAGGCGCTGGCGGCGATGGGGCCCGAGAAGGCGGAGGCGTTCGTCAGGTCGGTGCCGCTCGGCCGGACCGGCCGG
>JACQCN010000348.1 GCA_016201575.1 Candidatus Rokuibacteriota bacterium
TCGCGTCGACCCGGACGTCGCGCAGGACAGTGTCGTGGCGGCGATGGACGGGCACGGTCAGCCACTGCGGGCCGTCCTTGGTCTTGATACGGTTTCGGTTCTGCCAGCCGTTCTTCTCGTACTGCACGGTGTCCAGGAGCACGAAGCAGTCGGCCGCCGCCCACTTGGCCAGGTACCCGAGCCAGGGAAGGTAGTGCGGCTGGTGGATGGCCACTTTCATCTAGTCGGAGGAGGGGGCCTCGACGGCCCCCGCCGATCCCATCCTCAGGAAGATCCGGGGGAGACCGTCCCGCCCCGCGAGAGAACGGCGAGAGGTTCGATAGGAGGTCAAGGCCGACGATTCACGGTTACTCCGCCACGCACCCAGAACGCCGAGCTCGCGCCTCGCATCAGCGGATGAAGATGGGGTTGGACAGGATGTATGCGGTCTTCGGCCCGCGCACGTCGAGGCGGAAGTAGGCCGGCGTGCCGTCGAAGACCTCCTGGTCGTCCACGCTGAGCGGCGTCGTGCCCGTCCACATGCGCGCGATGCCGCCGTTCTTGATCAGCGTCACCCGCAGCGCCTGCTCGGAGGCGTCGCTCATGCGGATCACCGCGTGGACCTCGACGGGCGTCGACGGCGCGACGCTCACGGTGTCGCCGGAGAGGGCCGTGCCGGCGGGCGTGGTGACGGCGAACCGGTCGAGCACCGGCGCGTTCGTCCGGTCCGTCCGCAGCACGCCGTACATCCGGCCGCGCCGGAGAGCCCGACTCCCCGATGAGCCAGCCCGGGCGGCTCCGCTCGCCCCTGGCGTACTGCCCGAGCAGGTAGTCCCACCCGCCGCCGAGCTGGGGAAACCGCGTGGTGTCCTCGTAGACGCCGCCGAACGCCGAGTAGCGGAACGTGCGCAGCAGGTCGTCGCCGTAGGGCTCCGTCTGGCGCGTCACGCGGAGGCCGTAGACGCGCTGCTCGCCCAGGTCGAAGGCGTCGGGGAACGACCACACCGCGGCGCCTCCGTGCTGCTCGATCGCGTCGATCAGCTCCTGGTAGGGCGCGGTGCCGAGATCGCGGTAGGGCGAGAACGCGCCCGTCGTGAACGGAAACCCCCGCACGAGCGCCACCGCGCCGATCGCGCACAGGAGGCCGCCGAGCGTCCGGCGCCACGACTCGCGGGGATCCGGGCGGCCCCGGCCGAGCGCGACGCGGGGACGCCGCGGGCGCAGCAGGACGAGGCCGGGGACCAGCAGCAGCGCCGGGAGCAGGTCGAGCAGGCTCTGCGCCGAGTACCGGGCCGTGGCGGGGCTCCCGGAGGCGGGCAGCGCGCGCAGCGCGGCGGGGGTGGAGAGACCGAGGGCCAGGATGTTCTTCTGGAGATCGTGGACGGTCAGCTCGCCGGCGAAGGGGGAGCCGCTCCACCAGTAGTGGACCATCACCTCGACGCCCGGCACGATGAGCGTACCGGGATGGCGCTGGCGCGCCTCCGCCACCGCGGCGAGGTACTGGTCGAGGCCGCGGGCGAGCACCGAGGGCTCCTCGCGGCGCACCCGCGTGAGCGCGCGGAACGGGAAGACCCCGTAGTCCACGCGCAGGAGGAAGTTCTCGGCGAGGAAGACGGCCTCGATCCCCTGGCTCTCGGCGCGCTGGACGATCTCGTCGAGCGAGAGGTCGCCGGTGGAGAGGTCGGTGTGGACGTGGACGACCGCGCGCACCAGCCGCAGCTCCTGGGCCGCGGCGGGCGCGGCGAGCGCCAGCAGCAGGACGGCGAGACCCAGCGCCGACGTCCTCATTCGATTCCCCTCGTCTCGCGAACCCGGCCCCGCCGTTCGAGCGCCGGCTTTGCCGGCGCGATCCCGGGGGGAGGTTCGGAAGGGGGGCGGAGCCCCCCGCCGAGGAAGCTCGCCTCCGCCAGCTCCTCGTAGAGGCTGATCAGGCGGCCCGTCATGACCTCGACCGTGAAGTCCCCCGCCCGCCGCCGCCCCGCCTCCGCGAGCGGCTCGCGGAGCCCGGGATCGCCGAGCAGCGCGGTGAGCGCGCCGGCCATCGCGTCGGGCGCGTCGGGCTCCACGAGCCGCCCGAACCGCCCGCCCCCGAGGACGGACGGGATCCCGCCGACCCGTGTCGCCACGACGGGCACGCCGAGGGCCATCGCCTCGATCAGCACGCGCCCCATGCCCTCGTTGCGCGAGGGCGCGGCGAGCACGTCGGCGGCGGCCAGGTAGGGCGTGACGTCGGACCGGGCTCCCGTGACGGTGAGGCGGTCCGCGACGCCGAGCCCGCGCGCCAGCGACTCGATCGCGGGGCGCTCCGGGCCGTCGCCGACCAGCAGGAGGCGCACGGAGGGGACCGCGGCGCCGACCTTGGGGAGCGCCGCCACGAGGACGTCGAAGCCCTTGACGGGCACGAG
>JACQCN010000349.1 GCA_016201575.1 Candidatus Rokuibacteriota bacterium
CTCGGCGTCCCCGGCCCGACCTTGATGGAGAACGCGGGGCGGGGCGCCGCGGCCGCGATCCGCGCGTTCCTGGCGGGGCGCGGCCGACCGGTGCGCGGCCTCGCCGTCGTCGTGGTGTGCGGCAAGGGCAACAACGGCGGCGACGGCTTCGTCGTGGCCCGCGTGCTCGCCGGCTGGGGCGCGCGTGTGCGCGTGTTCCTCCTCGCGCGCGCGGAGGACGTGAAGGGCGACGCCGCGGCCAAGCTCGCCGCGCTCCGGCGCGCGCGGCTCCGGCCGGTCGAGGTCACCGAGCCCGCGCAGCTCGCGGGACTGGCCGCGGCGCTCCGGCCGGCCGCGCTCGTCGTGGACGCGCTGCTCGGCACGGGCGTGAGCGGACCCGCGACCGGGCTCGTGGCCGAGGCGATCGCGCGCGTGAACGCGAGCGGCGTGCCCGTCGCCGCTCTCGACCTGCCCTCGGGGCTCTCCGCGGACAGCGGGGCCGGGCCCGGCCCCGTGGTCCGGGCCGCGCTCACCACGACCTTCGCGGGGCTCAAGCGCGGGCTGCTGCTCGCGCCCGGCCGCGGCCTGGCCGGCGAGGTGCGCGTGGTCCCGATCGGCATCCCCGCGGACGAGGCCGAGCGGGCCGCGAGCCTCTTCCTCCTCGAGGCGGCCGACGTCGCGCGCGAGATTCCGCCGCGGGAGCCCGCGGCGCACAAGGGCGCCTTCGGCCACCTGCTCGTGATCGCGGGCTCGGTGGGGAAGACCGGCGCGGCGGCGCTGGCGGGACGCGCGGCGATGCGGGCGGGCGCCGGGCTCGTGACCGTCGCGTCGCCCCGATCGCAGCAGCCGGTCGTGGCGTCGCTGGCGCTCGAGCCGATGACCGAGCCGCTGCCGGAGACGCCGGCCCAGACGCTCGCCCTGGCGGGGAAGGAGCGCCTGACAGCCCTCGCCGGCGCTCGCGACGCGGTCGCCCTCGGCCCCGGCCTCGGCCTCGACCCGGAGACCCAGACGCTCGCGCGCGAGCTGGTTCGCGACCTGCCGGTCCCGATGGTGGTCGACGCCGACGCGCTCACCGCGCTCACTGGCCACCTGGAGGTCCTGGGAGACGCGGCCGGGCCCCGCTGCCTGACCCCCCATCCCGGCGAGATGGCGCGGATGCTCGGCGTCCCGGTGGCGACCGTGCAGGCCGACCGGATCGAGACGGCGCGGCGCTTCGCGGCCCGGCACCGGGTCCACGTCGTCCTCAAGGGCGACCGCAGCGTGATCGCCGCCCCCGACGGCCGGGTCCTTGTCAACCCGACGGGGAACCCGGGCATGGCCAGCGGCGGCACCGGCGACGTGCTCACGGGAATGGTCGGCGCCTATCTGGCCCGCGGGCTCCCGCCATCGATCGCGCTCGCCTGCGCGACCTATCTGCACGGTCTCGCCGGCGACGTGGCGGCGCGCGAGACGGGCGAGGAGGGCCTGATCGCGGGCGACGTGATCGAGGCCATCCCGCGCGCGATACTGGAGGCGCAGCGTGGTGGCGTCGACCACTGAGCGAGCGTGAGGAATGTCTCGCGGGAGCCCGTTGGGGGGTGTCGGGGGGAGCGGCGGTCGCTCCCCCCGACGTTGATGGATCTAGTGACGCGGAGCCCCGAGGAGACCGAGGCGGCGGGCGAGCGCCTGGGGCGCGCCCTCGGGCCCGGCGACGTCGTGGCCCTCACCGGTGACCTCGGCGCGGGCAAGACGTGCTTCATCCGCGGGCTCGCGCGCGGGCTCGACGTGCGCCAGCCGGTCTCGAGCCCGACCTTCGTCCTCGTCAACCAGTACGCGGGGCGCCTGCCCGTCTACCACCTCGACGCCTATCGGACCGGGAGCCTGACCGAGGTGCTGGACCTGGGCTTCGACGAGTACGTGTCGGGCGACGGGGTGACGGTGATCGAGTGGGCCGACCCGCTGCGCCCGCTGATTCCCGCCGGCGCCGTCTGGGTCCACATCGCGGGGCTCGGCGACGAGCCGCGCACGATCAGCATCGCGCGGCCCGACGCCCCGTATCTGACCGGTGACGTTGACTCCCCGCGGGAACGCGGGTAGTGAGGAGGCATGTCCGCGATCAGCCAGTGGCCCCGGGCCGAGCGCCCGCGCGAGCGTTTCTACCACATGGGCGGGGACGCCCTCGCCGACGCCGAGCTGCTGGCGATCCAGCTCGGCTCCGGCGCGCCGGGCCGGAGCGCCGTGGACGTGGCCCGCGAGATGCTGGTCGCCTACGGCTCGCTGGCGGAGCTGTCGGGCCGGGCCGTGGAGGAGCTGGCCCGGATCAAGGGCGTCGGCCGCGCGAAGGCGGTCCGCCTGGCCGCGGCCTTCGAGCTGACCCGGCGGCTGCGCGCCCGCGTGCCCGCCGAGCGCACGGTGCTCGGCAGCCCCGCGCAGGTGTACGCGGCGTTCGGGCCGCTCATGGAGGAGCTCAAGCGGGAGGTGTTCCGCGTGGCCCTGCTCGACGCGCAGAACGGGCTCCTGCGCGACCTGGTGGTCTCGGAAGGCACGCTGTCGGCGAGCCTCGTGCATCCCCGCGAGGTGTTCAAGCCCGCCATCCTCGAGTCCGCGGCCTCCGTGATCCTGCTCCACAACCATCCGAGCGGCGACCCCACCCCGAGCCGCGAGGACGTGCGGCTCACCCGGCAGCTCGTGGAGTGCGCGGCGCTGCTGGACCTGCGGATCCACGACCACGTGATCATCGGGCGCGGGCGCTTCGCGAGCCTGGCCGAGCAAGGAGTGATCTGACGATGGCGATCTCGGTGCAGGGCGTCGGGCACGTGGTGCTGAAGGTGCGGGACCTCGAGCGGGCGGCGGCGTTCTACCGCGACGTCCTCGGCCTCAAGGAGGTGGCGCGCTACCGCGGCCACATGGCGTTCTTCTCGGCGGGGACGAACCACCACGACCTCGCGGTGCTCGCCCTGGGGCCCGACGCCCGCCCGGCGCCGCGGGACGCGGTCGGGCTCTATCACGTCGCGCTGAAGATCGGCGACAGCCTCGAGGCGCTGCGGGCGGCCAAGGCGCACCTGGAGGCGCACGGCGTGCCGATCCGGGGCACCGCCGACCACCGGGTGAGCCAGTCGATCTACTGCGAGGATCCCGACGGCAACATGCTCGAGCTCTTCGTCGACGGCGATCCCGCGCTCTGGCGGGACCGGCCCTCGATCGTGGCCACCGTGGAGCCGCTCGACCTGTAGCGCCGGATCAGGCCATGTGAGCCAATCGCGCCGCCTGGCGCCACGTGCTCGAGCGCCGGCTTTGCCGGCGCAACCTGTCCTGGGGGAGGCTTCGGAGGGGGCCGTCGAGGCCCCCTCCGAGTTGGGCTCAGCCCTTGGCGAGCTTCTCGACCTCGGTCTTCGACATGGTCTGCAGACGCGAGATCAGGTTCTTGACCTTCCGCTCGGATGCGTCGTTGGCCAGGATCAGCTTCTTGGACTTGGTCCCGTTGACGATGTAGGCCACCCAGTCGTCGAGCGTGGGGGTGCCTCGCCACGCGATCGTCAGGCCGCTCTGCCGCATTCGTCGCCGTCCTTCGATCTTCGCCAGTGGCTTGCGGCTCACTTCCATCGGTTTGTTCCTCTGGCTGACTCGCGTTCACCGCGGCGGAGGAGCATCAATGAGGACACGGTGCGTTCACGTTAAGAATCGGGTTCGCGGGTGTCAAGATTTCGTTTCTCCGCGTGGAATGCGCATTTTCTGCGCGCGGGCGCCGGCGGGGCCGGTTGTGTACGGCGAATCCTCACCGCGGCGTCCGCGGTGAACGGATGGACCGTCGTTTTCGGCCGGGGTGGCCGCGAAGCCGCGCCAGACGGTGCGATTCGGGTCGCCGTGGATAACTGTGGAAATGTGGACAACCTGTGGGTAATGATCAGAGCGCTTCCGTCGGCCGCAGTGCCGCAAGGTCGCGCGCGCCGGTCTGGTCGAGCTCGCCCGAGAGACGGTCGAGGATCAGGCGCGCCAGCCCGGGGCCGCGCGTGACGAAGCCGGTGAAGTAGCCGCAGGCGCTCGCGCCGGCCCGGATCAGCGCCAGGGCCTTGTCCGGCGTGTCCACGCCGCCCGTGGCGATGATCTCCACCGCCTCGCCGAACTTGGCGCGCGTCCGCCGCAGGTTCGCGAGCGTCGATTGGAACAGCGCCGGCCCCGACAGGCCGCCCGCGCCCTGCGACAGGCGCGGCTCCGCCACCCGCCGCGTGTTGCCGTAGTTGACGATCGTCACGCCCGCGTCCAGCGCCGCGGGAATGATCGCCCGCTCGTTCTCCTCGGCGAAGTCCGGCGAGATCTTGAGGATCAGCGGCCGCGGGGTCGCCGCGCGTACTTCCCGGAAGAGGGCGCGCAGCTCCTCGGGCTTGCGGCTCCACTCGTAGACGAGCGCGGTGTTCGGCGAGGAGATGTTGAACTCGAGCAGGTCGGCGAGAGGCGCGAGCGCCGCGACCAGGCGCACGTAGTCGTCGATCGACTCGCCGGCGACGGCCACGATCAGCGGGACGCGGCGCGGGAGGCGGGGCAGGGCGGCGCGGTAGGCGTCGAGGCCCGGGTTCTTGAAGCCGTTGCAGTTGACCAGCCCCGGGCCCGCCGGCGAGTCGTGCCGGACCAGGTTCGGCTCGGGATGCCCGGGGCGCGGCGCGCGCGTGATGCTCTTCGTCGTCACCGCGCCGAAGCCGAGCCCCATCGCCCGCTCCAGGACCGCGAGGTCGTCGTACATCGAAGCCAGGATCAGCGGGTTCGGGAGCCGGACCCCGCCGAGCGTCACGGCCAGCCGCGGGTCGCGCGAGCGGAACACCGGGAGCCGGCCGAGCGGCACCCGGCGGAGGACGGCCTGCCCGAGCGCAACGGCGGTCGGCTCCGGCAGGCGGCACAGCACGCCGGCGTACAGCAGCCGATACAGCGCCGCGATCGTCCCGATCATCATACGCGGCCGAGCGTACCACGTCCCTCGTCCGGGGATTCTCCGGGAGGCTCCTGCGGGAAATTCCCCGCCCGGCTTCGTGGTTCGCCTGATTGCGCCCCGCCGGCCGGGCCAGAGAGTCTGGGCTCCGCGCCGATCCCGGCAGGGCCGGTGCCGCGCGCTCCGCCCGCCCCTCCGGAGGGCGGCTATACTCGCCCTACCGAGACCGACCTTCGATCAGGAGGAAGGACATGTCCGAGGAGCGCTACCAGGAAGGGCTCGCCGTCAAGCGCCGGCTGTTCGGGGAAGGCAAGGAGCATCCGCTGCCGCCGGGGCATCTCGCGTCGGACCTGCTGCGCCTGACCGACGAGATGGTCTTCGGCGCCGTGTACACGCGCCCGGGGCTCGATCTGAAGACGCGCAGCATGCTCAACCTCGCCGCCCTGACCGTGCTCGGCCGGGACGACTACCTGCGGCGTCACCTGCAGGGGGCGCTCCACGTGGGCGTGACGCCGGAGGAGATCAAGGAGATCCTGATGCAGATGGCGTTCTACGGCGGCATCCCGTGCGCGCTCAAGGGCCTTCGCATCGCGCAGGAGGAGATCGCCGCCTGGCAGTCGGCGCGCGCCGCGGGATCTCCGTCCTGACTGGAGTGGACGGCCCATTCACTGGTTCATTGAACTAGATCCAATGGTCCAGTCATTGGTTCGATGGACCGCCGGGTCTTTTCCCGCCGAGGAGCGGAGGGCATCTCCTTTAAGATCGCTCGGGGAGGCATCATGACCTGCACGGACATCCTGTACGAGAAGACGGACGGCGTCGCCCGGATCACCATCAACCGGCCCGAAGTCCGGAACGCGTTCCGCACCCGCACAGTGGCCGAGCTCACCGAGGCCTTTGTGGACGCCCGCTGGGATCGCGCGGTCGGCGTGGTGGTATTGACGGGCGCGGGCGACAAGGCCTTCTGTTCCGGCGGCGACCAGAAGGAGCGCGGGCAGGGGGGCTACGCGCCAGGCGCCGCCGGCACGGATGTCCAGCGCCCGATGGACGTGGAGGCCCTTCACAGCGCGATCCGGCACATCCCCAAGCCCGTGATCGCCATGGTCAACGGCTACGCGATCGGCGGCGGCCACGTGCTGCACGTGCTCTGTGATCTCTCCATCGCGGCGGACTCGGCCATCTTCGGCCAGACCGGCCCCCGCGTGGGCAGCGTCGACGCCGGCCACGGCACGGGCTACCTGGCGCGCATCGTGGGCGAGAAGAAGGCGCGGGAGATCTGGTACCTGTGCCTCCAGTACACGGCCCAGGAGGCGCTGGAGATGGGCCTGGTCAACAAGGTGGTCCCGCTCAAGGAGCTCCGGGCGGAGACCGAGAGGTGGTGCGCCGCGCTGCTCGAGAAGAGTCCGACGGCGCTGGCCCTGGCCAAGCAGTCCTTCAACATCGATTCGGAGCAGCGGGCCGGGGTCGCCCAGTTCGCGCACACGGCGCTCGACCTCTACTACCAGACGGAGGAGGCGATGGAGGGCCGCAACGCCTTCGTCGAGAAGCGCCCCGTCAACTTCAGGAAGTTCCGCGCCTAGCCGGTGGCCGGGATGGACAGCAGCCTCTCGAAGGCGCGCAGCCGAGAGTTCACCGCGGCCGGCTTCTGGCGCAATCAGAGCCTGGAGAGCTGCCTCGATCGGTGGGCGACCGCGAGCCCCGCGAAGACCGCCTTCGTGGACGGCCACGGCCGCCTGAGTTACCAGGCGCTGGCCCGGATGGTGGAGCGCGTGGCGCATGGGCTGCGGGAGCACGGGGTGGAGCGCGGCCGGGTCATCTCCTGCCAGATCCCCAACTGGAACGAGTTCGTGCTCGTGTTCCTGGCCGCCAGCCGCCTGGGCGCCGTCGTCAACCCGATCCCGCCCACCTACCGGGCCGGCGAGCTGCGCTTCATGCTGGGCCTGCTCGAGTCGCAGGTGGCGATCATCCCGGCGGCGTTCCGCGGCTTCAGCTACACGGAGATGCTGGCGGCCCTCCGGCCCGAGCTGTCCCGCCTCGAGCACGTCTTCGTCGCCCGGGGTGACGCGCCTGACCGGATGAAGCCCTTCGCGGCGCTCACCGACACCGCGTGGGAGGCGCGGGCCGGCCGGCGCCCGCTTCCGGGGACGGACCCCGACGCGGTGCACGAGGTCGTGTTCACCTCCGGGACCACCGGCGAGCCCAAGGGCGTCATGCACACGCCCAACACGACGCTCTCCACCGTCTACGGCGTGATCGAGCGCCTCGGCTTCTCGGAGCGGGACGTGCTGCTCATGGCCTCGACCCTGGGCCACCAGACCGGCTACCTCTATGGCTACTGCCTCGCGCTCCTTCTGGGCACCACTGCCGTGTGGATGGACATCTGGAAGGCGGAAGAGGCGGCGCGGGTGATCGAGGCCGAGCGCGTGACCTTCACCATGGGCGCCACGCCCTTCCTCCGGGATCTCACCTGGACGCCCGCGCAGCGTGACCTGCGCTCGCTCCGGCTCTTCGTGTCGGCCGGCGCCCCGATCCCGCGTCAGCTCGTGCGGGATGCCCGCGCGCGCCTGGGCTGCGCCATCTCGGCCGGATGGGGGATGACCGAGAACGGCCTGGTGACCTGCAACGGGCTCCAGGATCCCGAGGAGAAGGTGTTC
>JACQCN010000041.1 GCA_016201575.1 Candidatus Rokuibacteriota bacterium
CTCGGCCCCTGCTCCTTCTACAAAGGCAAGGGCTGCGCCACCTGCAACTTCACGGGCATGAAGGGCCGCGTCGCCATCTACGAGGTCATGCCCGTCACCCAGGAGATCCGCGACCTCATCCTCCGCAACGCGCCGACCGCCGAGATCCGCGACGTCGCCGTCAGCCAGGGCATGAAGACCCTCCGCCAGTCCGGCCTCACCAAGGTCATCGAAGGCACCACCACCGTCGAAGAAGTCCTGCGCGTCACGCTGGCGTAGTCGAAAGAGGAGACGCGATGGCCGCGACGATGCACGACCTGTTGCAGATCTTGATGGACCGCGGGGCGTCGGACCTGCACATCACCACCGGCACCTACCCGCAGATCCGCCTGAGCGGAAAGCTGACGCAGCTCACGGAGCTCGAGGTCCTGACGCCGCAGGACACCCAGCGCCTGGCTTACAGCGTGCTCAACGAGGCCCAGAAGCAGAAGTTCGAGGAGGAGAACGAGCTCGACCTCTCGTTCGGGATCCAGAACCTGGCGCGCTTCCGCTGCAACGTCTACCGCCAGCGCGGCGCCGTGGCGGCGGCCATCCGCGTGATCCCGTTCAAGATCCGCTCGTTCGACGAGCTGAACCTTCCGCCCATCGTGCAGCAGTTCGCCGACCGGCCCAAGGGGCTGATCCTCGTGACGGGGCCAACCGGCTCGGGCAAGTCGACCACGCTCGCCGCCATGATCGACAAGATCAACAGCGAGCGCGCCGAGCACATCATGACGATCGAGGACCCCATCGAGTTCGTGCACCCGCACAAGAAGTGCGTGGTCAACCAGCGCGAGGTCTTCGCCGACACCCACTCCTTCAAGAACGCGCTGAAGTCCATCCTCCGCCAGGACCCGGACGTCGTGCTGGTGGGCGAGATGCGCGACCTGGAGACGATCAGCGCCGCGCTGACCATCGCGGAGACCGGTCACCTCACGTTCGGCACCCTGCACACGAACTCCTGCGCCCAGACGATGAACCGGATCATCGACGTGTTCCCCACGGAGCAGCAGGCCCAGGTCCGCGCCCAGCTCTCGCTCGTCCTCGAAGGCGTCCTTTCGCAGGCGCTGATCCCGAAGGTCGGCGGCGGCCGCGTGATGGCCCTCGAGATCATGGTCACCACGCCGGCCATCCGCAACCTGATCCGCGAGGAGAAGATCCACCAGATCTACTCCGCCATGCAGTCCGGGCAGAAGTTCGGCATGCACACGATGAACCAGTCGCTGGTCGAGCTGATCAAGAAGCGGCTGATCACGCGGGAAGAGGCGATAAACCGCTCGACGCTGCCGGAGGAGCTCGTCCAGCTCCTTCAGAACGAGGCCGTGGCCGGGCCCGCCCCGGCGGCGCCCGCGGCAGCGACGGGCGGCGGCTCGCCCTTCCAGAAGCACTAGGGAGGAACGAGGATGGGGGTCTGGGTCTACCAGGGACGGACGGTCTCGGGGTCCACGCAGGGGGAGATCGAGGCGCCCGACCGGAACGCGGCGGTGGCGGCCCTCCGGAGCAAGGGGGTCCTCACCACCGAGATCAAGGAGAAGCCGGCCGGCGCCGCCAAGAAGGAGAAGGCCGGCGGCAAGGTCAAGGACAAGGAGATGGCGATCTTCACGCGCCAGTTCTCCACCATGATCGACGCGGGCCTGCCCCTCGTCCAGTGCCTGAACATCCTCGCCGAGCAGAGCGAGTCGAAGAACCTCCGGATGGTGACGACCAAGGTGGCCCGCGACGTCGAGGCCGGCTCGAGCCTCGCCGACGCCTTCGGCAAGCACCCGAAGACGTTCGACGAGCTATTCACCAACATGATCGAGGTGGGCGAGTCGGGTGGTATCCTCGACATCGTCCTCCAGCGCCTGTCCGTCTACATCGAGAAGGCGGCGGCCCTCAAGCGGAAGGTCAAGGCCGCCATGATCTACCCGCTCACCATCGTCAGCGTCGCCGTCATCGTGGTCATCTTCATGCTGACCTTCGTCATCCCGACGTTCGCCAAGATGTTCCAGAACCTGGGCGCCGAGCTGCCCCTCCCCACGAAGATCGTCCTCTGGATGTCGGAGTTCGTGCAGAGCTGGATCCTCCTCATCATCGCCGCCATGGCCGGGGGCATCTACGCGCTCCGGCGCTACTACGCCACCGAGGCCGGGAAGATGGTGATCGACTCACTCCTGCTCAAGCTGCCCGTGTTCGGAACGCTCATCCGCAAGGTGGCGGTCGCCCGTTTCACCCGCACGCTCGGCACCCTGATCGCCTCGGGCGTGCCCATCCTCGAAGGGCTCCGCATCACCGCGCGCACGGCCGGCAACAAAGTCGTGGAGAAGGCCGTCCTCACCACGCGCGCCGTCGTCACCGCCGGCGGCACCATCACGGAGCCGCTCAAGGCCTCCACCGTCTTCCCCCCAATGGTCATCCAGATGATCAACGTCGGCGAGCAGACGGGCGCGCTGGACGCGATGCTGGGGAAGATCGCCGACTTCTTCGATGACGAAGTCGACACCGCGGTGGGCGCCCTGACCGCGCTCCTCGAACCGCTGATGATCGTCTTCCTGGGCGTCGTGATCGGCGGCCTCGTAGTGGCGATGTACCTGCCGATCTTCCGGCTGGTGACGCTGGTCAAGTAGCGACTGGCTGTGGACGCCCTCAACCTCCCGGACCTGCTCCGGAGATTCGCCTGGGCCCGGCTGGTCGTCGCCGGGCTCCTCCTCCCCGCCGGCGTGCTGCTCTCCTGGAGCACGGTGCCGGAGATCAATCTCCGGACCTTCGGCGCCGCGATCCTGACCGTCGTCGCGTCCTCGGCGGTCCCCCTTTTCCTGCCCCAGCCCCTCACCCGTCCCCTCCACACGGCGTGGTTGCTCCTCGGGCTCGACGTCGCCACGGTCACGCTGATCGTGGTCGCCACCGGGGGGCCCGAGTCCGTGTTCACCTTCCTCTACGTGCTCGTGGTCATCGCGTCGTGCGTCCTCGTCTCCCGCCAGGGCGCCCTGGCCATCGCCGGCGCCGCCAGCCTCCTGTACACCGGGGTGGTCGTCGGCCGCACGATCTTCCCTTTCTCCTACATCATGGACACGGCCACCGAGACCACCGCGCTCGCCGTGATGACGATGTTCCTGAACACGGGGACCTTCCTCGTCGTCGCCATCACCGCGGGGAGCCTGGCCGAGCACTATCGCTCGGCCCACGTCGCCCTCGAGGACCAGCGCAAGGACCTGAGCGACCTCCAGGCCTTCAAGGACCTGATCTTCCAGTCCGTGGGGACGGGCCTCATCGCGCTCGGGCACGACGGGCGGATCACCGCGTACAACCGCGCCGCCGCCGAGATCACCGGCGTGCCGTCCGATCACGCCACCGGCCAGCCGTGGCGGGCGGTGTTCGGCGATGGGCTCGACATCGCCCAGATCCTCGGGGCGGTCCGGACGGACCCCCGCTCTCATCGCCGCCACGAGCTGACGCTGCGACCCCGCAGTGGCCCGGACGTGCCCGTGGCCATCACCTTCTGGGCCCTCCGCTCGGGCAGCGGCGAGACGGTGGGGCTCATCGCGGTGTGCGAGGATCTGTCCTCGATCAAGCAGATGGAGGAGCGGGTGCGGCAGGCCGACCGGCTGGCCACCGTGGGGCGGATGGCCGCGAACATCGCCCACGAGATCCGGAACCCCCTGGCCTCGCTGACCGGGGCGAGCGAGGTGCTGGCGAGGGACAGCGAGCTGGGGGCGGCCCGGGAGCGGCTGGCCCAGATCGTGGTCCGGGAGTCCGAGCGTCTCGACCACATCATCAAGGACCTGCTCGACTACGCGCGGCCGGCGCCCCTGGCGCTCTCGCGGATCAACCTGGCCGACACGCTCGACGAGGTCCTCCTCCTGCTCGAGCACCGGCCGCTGCCCGACGACGTGAAGATCATTCGCGCCTATGGAGGCCACTTGCCCGTCGACGCCGACCCCCAGCAGATCAAGCAGGTGTTCTGGAATCTCTGCCTCAACGCCGTGGAGGCCATGCACGGCGGCGGCGAGCTCCGGGTGACGGGGCTCGCCCTCGGCCGCCGGCTCGAGATCTCGGTCTCCGACTCGGGCACCGGTATCCTCGCCGGCGACCTGGCCCACATCTTCGAGCCGTTCTTCTCCACGAAGTCGGAGGGGAGCGGCATCGGGCTCGCCCTCGTGCACCGCCTCGTGCAGGAGCACGGCGGGGACATCGACGTCCGCAGCGCCAGCGGGCAGGGCACGATCTTCACCATCACCCTCCCGGCCGCCCATGCCTGACGCGCGCATCCTGGTCGTCGACGACGAGAAGAGCATGCGCGAGTTCCTCGCCATCATGCTCAAGAAGGAAGGCTACGACGTCGTCCTCGCGGACGGCGGGGAGTCGGCCCTGGACGTGCTGCGCCGCGAGCAGGTCGACCTCGTGGTGACCGACGTCCGGATGCCCAAGACGGACGGCCTGGCCGTGCTCAAGGCCGCCAAGGACCTCTCGCCCAACACGGTGGTGCTCGTCATCACCGCCTTCGCCTCCACGGAGACGGCGGTGGAGGCGATGAAGCTGGGCGCCTACGACTACATCACCAAGCCCTTCAAGCTCGACGAGATCAAGCTCATCGTCGCCAACGCGCTCGAGCGCAAGCGGCTGGGCGACGAGAACCGGTACCTCAAGCGCCAGCTCGAGACCCAGCGCCGGTTCGAGTCCGTCATCGGGAAGAGCCCCAAGCTGACCGAGGTGCTCGACACGGTGCGGAAGATCGCCGACAGCCACTCGACGGTGATGGTCACGGGCGAGAGCGGCACCGGCAAGGAGGTGGTCGCGCGGGCCATCCACGAGCAGAGCAACCGGAAGGACAAGCCCTTCATCTCCGTCAACTGCGGGGCCATCCCCGAGACCCTGATCGAGTCGGAGTTCTTCGGCCACGTGAAGGGGGCGTTCACGGGGGCGGTGGCCAACAAGGTCGGCCTGTTCTCGGCCGCCGACGGCGGCACCCTCTTCCTGGACGAGATCACCGAGGTGCCCCAAACGCTGCAGGTGAAGCTGCTGCGGGCCGTCCAGGAGCGCGAGATCCGGCGGGTCGGCGAGCCGAAGGACACCAAGGTCGACGTGCGCCTCATCGCGGCGTCCAACCGCGATCTGGAGCGGGCCGTCCAGGAAGGCGCCCTCCGCGAGGACCTGTTCTACCGCCTCAACGTCATCCCGATCCACCTGCCCGCCCTGCGCGAGCGCCGCGAGGACATCCCGCTTCTCGTCGACCACTTCATCCGCAAGTTCTCGGCCGAGCTGGGCAAGCCGGTGCGGCGCGTGTCGCCCGACGCCATGAGCGTGCTCGAGCAGCACCCGTGGCCGGGGAACATCCGCGAGCTCGAGAACGTCATCGAGCGCGCCATCGTGCTGGGGGGCAACGAGACCCTGGGCGTGGAGGCGCTGCCGGAAACCCTGCGGCGTCCCCGCGTCGTGCGGGACGTGGAGCCGGACTTCCCGGACGAGGGCCTCGATCTGGAGGCCACCATGGATCGCATAGAGCAGCAGTACCTGCGGATGGCGCTCGAGCGGACCGGCGGTGTCCAGACCAAGGCCGCGGAGCTCCTCCGGATGACGTTCCGTCAGTTCCGCTACAAGATCCAGAAGCACGGCCTCGGGCGGCGAGGCGAGAAGATCGACTGACGTTTTTTGTTAGGTTCCTGCCCGGGGCGGTCCCGTTTGGCGCGCACGCCCAGGTCCCCTTCCCGCGTCCTCCCCCGCAACACCCTTGGAATCAATATCTTGGATCGGGAGAGTGGCTTGCGTAACGTATGGCACCGAGGCTGCAAGTGTTCGCTGCCGGCGTATTCAATCGGGTTCGGCTCGGCCCTAATGAGAGCAAAGGGGGGATTGGATGACGCAACTCCGGAAGGCGATGTGCGCGCAGTCGCGCGAGCAGCGCGGTTTCACGCTCATCGAGCTGATGATCGTCGTCGCGATCATCGGTATCCTCGCGGCCATCGCGGTCCCGCTCTACGCGAACATGCAGGCGCGAGCGCGGATCGCCAAGGCCTCGGCCGACGCCAGGACCCTCGTCAGCGCCGTCAGCATGTACTCGGGCACGTTCGGCTCGCTCCCGAGCGTGCTGAGTGACCTGACGGTGGCGACAGCTACACGGCCAATCCGGACGGGACGTACACGGTTTCGGCGAGCGGCGACGGCACCAGCGTGACGCTGCCCTAGCCAACACCACGGCGGCGCGTGGGCGCCGACTGTCGAACTCACAAAGGAGCCATCATGCGGAAGTTCTGGGAGAAGAAGCGGCTGAGCAACCAGAAGGGCTTCACGCTCATCGAGCTGATGATCGTCGTGGCGATCATCGGCATCCTCGCGGCCATCGCGATCCCGCTCTACGCCAACATCCAGTCCCGCGCGCGGATCGCCAAGGCCCAGGCCGACGCCCGGACCCTGGCCAGCGCCGTCAGCATGTACTCGGCCACGTTCGGCTCGATCCCGGCCGCGCTGACCGACCTCACGGCCGCCACCACGATCGGCGGCATCAGCGGCGGGCCGTTCATGAAGTCGGTCCCCGCGGCGCCCACCGGCTGGACGGCCTACAGCTACACCGCCAACGCCGACGGGACCTACACGGTCTCCGCGAGCGGCGACAGCACCACCATCAGCTCGCCGTAGTGGTCCCAGGTCTGCCCCGGGCGGGGGCGCGACGCGCCCCCGCCCGTTTTGTTTCCTCGGAGGGGGGCTCCGCCCCTCTTCCGAACCTCCCCCCCGCTGGCGCCGGCCGCGCCGGCGCTCGAACGGTATGTCGACCTTCGCGGGAGGAGAGCTAGTCCAGTGAGTGTGGCCGGGGTCCGCGCGCTGTTCGCGCTCGGTCGATCGGGGATCTGGCTCCCTCTGGGGCTGGCCGCCCTCGCCTCCCTCAACACACTCGGATCGGGCTTCGTGTGGGACGACTCGCACCTGATCGTCGCCAACACGCTCGTTCGCCAGGCGTCGCCCCTGCCCGCCCTGTCCTCCGACTTCTGGCAGGAGGGCGAGCGCAGCGGCTTTTATCGTCCCCTGGTGAGCCTCAGCTACTTCGTGGAGTTCCGGCTGTGGCGCCTCCGGCCGGGCGGCTATCACGCGGCGAACTTGGCGTACCATCTGGGCGCGGTGCTCGCCGTCACGCTGGCCGCCCGCGCCCTGTTCCCGGGCCTGGTGGCGGCGACGGTGGCCGGCATCGTCTTCGCCGTGCATCCGATCCACACGGAGTCGGTGGCGTTCATCTCGGGTCGACCCGACGTCCTCGCGGGCGCCTTCCTCGTCGGGGCCTTCGCGCTCTACGTGCGCGGCCGACGGCGCGGTCGCCCGTCCGCCGGCAGCGTCGGGCTTTTCGCCGCCGCGCTGCTGAGCAAGGAGGTCGCGCTGGCGTTCCCCCTGCTCCTGCTCGCCTACGAGGCGACGATCGGGGATCGGGCCGCGCGAGACGCCGCCCCATCCCCGCCCCGTCTCGGGCGAACGCTGGCCCCCTATCTCGCCGTGGCCGCCGGGTACTTCTGCCTCCGGTGGCTGGTGCTGGGCACTCCACTCGCCTGGGGCCTCGATCACACCGGCTGGGGGCGACGCGCGCTCGTCGCCCTGAACGCGTCCGGCGAGTACCTGCGCCTCCTCGCCATCCCGTGGCCGCTGGCGCCCGACCGCGTCGCCGACGGCACCGTCTCGGCGTGGACAATCGCCTCGCTGGCCGCGCTGGTGGTCCTCGTCGCCGGCGCCGCCTGGAGCTGGCGGTCCTCGCGCGTGCCGGCCTTCCTGCTCGCCTGGTTCCTGCTGACGCTGTTGCCCGCGAGCCCGCTCGTGCCGGGGCGCGCGCCCCAGGTGGCGGAGCGGTTTCTCTACATCCCCTCGGTCGCGTGGGCCTGGCTGCTCGGCTGGGCGATCGGCGCCGCCTGGGAAGCGGGATGGCTGGCGTCGGCCGCCGGCCGCCGCGCCGCCGTCACCGCCGGCGCGGTCGCGGTGGTCACCGCCGGCGGCCTCACCGCCGTCCGGAACCACGACTGGCGCGACGAGTACCACCTGTTCACGCGCATGGCGGCATCCGAGCCGAGGTCCTACCTGGCGCCCCTGAATCTCGGGTACCTGTACGTCCGGGCGGGCGATCTCGCGCGCGCGGAGGCGGAGCTCCAGCGAGCGCTCGCGCTCCGGCCCCAGTCGCCCCCCGCGCTCCTGGGCCTGGCGCTGGTCGAAAGCCGGCGCGGGGACCACGACGGCGCCATCCGGTACGCCGAGCGCGCCCGGGACCTCGCGCCCGAGCGCGACTCGGTCCACGCGCAGCTCGGCGCGATTTACGGCATGGCCGGCCGCTACGCGGAGGCGGCCGCGAGCTTCCGGGAATCCGTCCGTCGCAACCCCCGGCGCCTCGAGTCCCGCGCGAACCTGGCCGTGGCGCTCGCCGACGCGGGGCGGGCGACGGAGGCCGCGGACGCGCTCGCCGAAGCCGAGCGGGTGCGCGCCGCCGAAGGCGTCCAGGATCCGGCGGAGCTGCAGATGCTCGCGCAGGTCCGCCAGCGGCTCACCATGACGAGGAGGGCCCAGTGAGACTGACGGTCTTCACCCTGTGCTTCATCGTGTGCGCCGTCGGCATCGTCTTCGGCAACACGCTCTCGTACGGCTTCGTGTGGGACGACCACTTCCTGATCGGCGGCAGCTACTTCGTGCGCCACTGGAGCGCGATCCCGAAGATCTTCACGTCTCACTTCTGGTCCGGGCACGCCGACTGGAAGATGTACTACCGTCCCCTCATCAACGTGACCTATCTCGTCGATTACCAGGTGTGGGGGCTCCGGCCCCTCGGCTTCCACCTGACCAACGTGCTCGTCCACGCCGGGGTCAGCCTCGCCGTCTTCTGGATCTGCTCGATGCTGGTGGGGAACTGGCTGACGGCCTTCGTGGCCGCGCTCGTCTTCGCGATCCACCCCGTCCACAGCCAGTCCGTCTCCTTCATCTCGGGGCGGACCGACCTGGTCAGCACGCTGTTCTTCCTGCTCGCCTTCGCGCTGTACCACCGCTGGCGGGCGCACGGCCGCGGGGTCGTTTACGCGGGGGCGACCCTCGCCTTTCTCCTCGCCCTCCTCTCCAAGGAGGTGGGAGTCATGCTGCCCTTCGTGCTCGTCGCCTACGAGTGGAGCTTCGGGCGCGAGCACGGCGCGCGGGCGTTCCTGGCGCGCACGGCGCGGGGCGTGGGTCCCCTCCTCCTCCTGCTCGCCGTCTTCCTGGTGGTGCGGCTGCTGGTGCTGAGCGACGTGCTCTTGGTCCGGGCCGGGCCCGGCTGGGACAACGCCGGGCCGCGCATCCTCACCACCGTGAAGGTGCTGAGCTGGTACGCGTGGGTCACCATCATCCCGTATCCCGTGAGCCCTTCCCAGGCGACGACGATCGTCCGCTCGGCGCTCGACCCGCGGTTCCTCCTCGCCGTCGCCGGCCTCGTTCCGCTCGCCGGCGGGATGATCGTGGCCGCCCGGCGGTCGCGAGTCGCCTTCTTCTTCGCGGCCTGGTTCTGGCTCACGCTGGCGCCGTCGGCCGCGATCAACCTGCTGCCCGGCTCCGAGCCGATCGTGGCCGACCGCTTCCTCTACCTGCCCTCGGTCGGCTTCTGCGTCCTCCTCGCCCTCGGGCTCAGATGGCTGATCGGCGACGTGCGCGACATCGAGACCGAGCAGCTGCGGCGCGGCCCCACCGTCGCCTTCGCCGGCGGCCTCGCCCTCTTCGCGATCCTCACGATCTGGCGCAACGAGTACTGGAAGGACGACCTCCGCCTGTACTACCGGATGGAGGACACCGATCCCCAGTCGCTCCTCGCCGCGGTGAACCTCGGCCTGATGCACCTGACCCGCCTGGAGGCGCAGGAAGCGCGGGTGGACTTCGAGAAGGCGCTGGCCATCGCCCCCAACAACGCGCGCGTGCTCGTCGGATACGGGCTGCTGCTCGCCGAGACCGGTCAGCCGGAGGAGGGCCTGCGACAGGCGCTTCGCGGCCTCGGCTTCGAGCCGCGGGAAGGCAGCCTGCACTCGCTCGTGGGCCGCGTCTACATCATCAAGGGCGACTACGACCGCGCCAGCGCCCACTACCGGGAGGCCGCCCGGCTCCAGCCCCACGTGCCCGCCAACTACTTCCTGCTCGCCTACACGCTCCTCCACGCCCATCACGTGCCGCAGGCCGCGCGAGCCTTCGAGCAGGGC
The DNA here is from genome assembly GCA_016201575.1 of Candidatus Rokuibacteriota bacterium. Lineage (GTDB taxonomy): Bacteria > Methylomirabilota > Methylomirabilia > Rokubacteriales > CSP1-6 > AR9. The sequence goes on from JACQCN010000041.1 coordinate 10,170, forward strand.
CTCGACGCCGCGCGGTCGATGCAGTGGCAGCACGCGGTCATCGACCGCGTGGGCGGTGAGGTCTACGCCGAGCTGGATCCGTCGCGGGCGATCGAGCACTGGGAGCGCTACGCCGCCACGCTCCGGCGCGGGCCGGAGTCGGCGGCCTCGAAGGCGGAGCTGAAGGAAGCCGACGACGCGCTCCGGAAGCTCGAGGGCCGCCCCCGATGATCCCGCCCGCGATGCCGGTCGCGGTCTTCGGCCTCGTCATCGGGAGCTTCCTGAACGTCTGCATCGCCCGGCTTCCGGAGCGGCGGAGCCTCTGGCGGCCGCGCTCCACGTGCCCCGGCTGCGGGACGGCCATCCGGTGGCACGACAACGTCCCGATCGTGTCCTTCGTGGCGCTGCGGGGCCGTTGCCGGGCCTGCGGAAAGCGCATTTCCTGGCGCTATCCCCTCGTCGAGATCGTGACGTCAGGACTGTTCGCTCTCGCGTACCTGCGGTTCGGCTGGAGTGCCCAGTTTGGGGTGTCGCTTGTGCTCATTTCGGCACTGATCGTGATCACCGGGATCGACCTCGCGCACCAGATCATCCCGGACGTGATCACGGTGCCGGGTATCGTTTTGGGATTCTTGCTGAATCTCGGGGCGGAGCGCGTCGGGTGGCTGGACAGCCTGCTGGGCATCCTGGTCGGGGGCGGGACATTTTTTGTTATTATTCTCGCGAGCAACGGCGGCATGGGCGGCGGGGACATGAAGCTCGGGGCCATGCTCGGTGCCTTCCTGGGATGGAAGATCACGCTCGTCACCTTGCTTATCGCGGTCCTGGGCGGAGGCCTGGTGGCGGTTGTGCTGCTTCTGCTGAAGACCCGCGGGCGGAAGGATCCGGTGCCGTTTGGCCCCTTCCTTGCATTTGGCGGAATAGCTGGCTTGCTCTGGGGGGAGAGACTACTCGCATGGTACTTGCGAAGCTTCCCGACGTAGACGAACGCGGCTTCAGCCTGGCCGAACTGCTTGTCGTCGTCGGCGTCGTCGGCATCCTCGCCGCCGCCGGCGTCCCGTACTTCATCACGTACCTGCAGAGCGCCAATCTGCGGGGAGGAGCCGAGGAGCTCGCGACGATCGTGAACCAGGGGCGCCAACTCGCGATCAACAACAACTGCGCCGTGACCGTCGCCCAGGGCTCGAACAAGGTGGCCCTGTCGCTCGGGACCAACTGCCCCAAGCCGTCCTACTGCGGCAGCCTCCCGTGCAACTGGCACGGCCCGGGCACCGACGGCAGCGGGAACTTCACGCTGGCCAACAGCCAGACCGTGACCGCCGCCACGGCGAGCCCGGTGTTCAACTACATGGGCGCGGCGACGACCACGGGCACCTTCACCGTCACCAATCCGACGAACGGGCGGACGATGAGCGTCGTCATCGCCGCGTCGGGCCGGGTGACGATCCAGTAGGCCGATGACGCCCGCGCTCGCGCGACTCACGCGACCGCTCGCCGACACCCGCGGCATGACGCTCGCCGAGATCCTGGTGGCCCTCGTGATCATCAGCATCGGGCTCGTGGGGCTGGCCAGCGTGGTGCCGCTCTCGAGCTGGGGCATCCAGGAAGGCAACCAGATGACGACCTCGGTGTTCCTGGCCGAGCAGCGTCTCGAGCAGGTCAAGGGGATGCGCTGGACGGCCGCCGACGCGAGCACGGGGCTCGTCGCCAACGACTGCCTCGGCAGCTCGGGCACGACCTCGACGAGCTGGTCGTTCTCGGGCGGGACCGCCCCGACCTCGGCGACGTGCAGCACGGCGAACCCGCCCGACACCGCCTACACCACGGTCACCTTCAGCGACGAGACGCCCTCCGCGAACACGCTGGCGACCCCGTACAACAACTACACGCGCCAGGTGCGCGTCAAGCCCTGCGACGCGGCGGGCGCCAACTGCGGCGTGAGCAGCTCGGCCCTGCGGTACGTCACCGTGCGCGTGACGTACACGCCCCTGCAGGGGCTCGTGGGCGTGGCCACCGCGCAGAAGTACGTGGAGCTCTCGATGCTGGTGGCCCAGCGATGACGAACGAGCGCGGCTTCTCCCTGGCCGAGCTGCTCGTCGTGGTGGCCGTGCTCGCGCTCATCCTCACCGGGGTGATCGCGCTCCAGCAGCAGGGCCAGATCGCCTATCTCATGGGATCGAACCGGGTGGAGACCCAGCAGAACGCGCGGGTGGCGATCGCGCTCATGACCCGCGAGATCCGCGAGGCCTGCTCGCTGGCCGCGAACCTGACCCCGGGCCCTCCGGGGGACATCAAGATCACGGTCGTCGATCCGACCAAGGCCTCCACGGTCGACTGCTCGTCGGCCGCGGCGGGTGACGTCATCCAGGTGGAGTACAAGCTGGGAACGGGCTCGCTGTCGGCCACGCTCCTCCGCCTCTTCGCCAACGTCGGCAGCGCGCTCCCCGCGCCGACGGACTGCACCGGCGCCAACGCGCAGTACTGCGTGATCGGGGGCGTGGACAGCCTCACCTTCGCCGGGTACGACATGAACAACGCCACCCCGACCAACGCGGCGGGAACCACCTGCGCGACGGCGGTCGTGTGCAGCGTGACGATCTCGATCAAGACGAAGTCGGAGGAGTCGCTGGCCACCTACGCGCCGGGAAACGTGCGGGCGTGGCTCGACAGCCGCGTACGGCTGCGGAACATCTAGGAGACGGAGACATGAGGCTCGAGAACTGCCGAACCCTCTTCCGGAGCGAGCGCGGGATCGCCCTGCCGACCGCGATGATCGCGCTGATGCTGTTGACGACCCTGCTGATCGCCTTCGCCGTCCTCTCGAAGAGCGAGCCGACCATCGCCTCGAACCAGGTCCGCGCCGCCCAGGCCCGGGCCCTCACCGAGGCGGGCGTCGAGCAGGCGGTCTACGCGCTGAACAGTGTCATCCCCACCACGCTGGCCAGCGTGGCCACCGCCCCCTACAACGGCAACTGCAGCGGCAGCACGTGCTCGCCGACCGCCTCGTACATCGCGCTCGGCACCGTCGGCGGGTTCTTCGTCCAGGTCCAGGCGGGGACGGCCAGCAACGAGCGGACCGTCGACGCGTGGGGATGGGCGCCGACGTACTCCAGCACCGGCTTCAGCTCGACGGGGGCGGCAGTCACGCACAAGCACATCCACCTCACCCTCAACAAGATGACGTTCATCAACTTCACTCCGCCGGGCGGCCTCAACGTCCGGGGGGAGCTGGAAGTGGGCCCGAGCAACGCGGCCTCGGTCGACGGGGCGAGCGACACGAGCTGCGGCAACAAGTCCGGCACGTACTCCACGGGCACCGCCACCATCGACCATCCCAGCAACGTGACCGGGACTCCGCCCAGTGTCCAGGACGTCCCGACGTCCACGTTCGACCAGTACATCTTCACCAACTCCGACCTCGATATGCTGAAGCAGCTGGCCAAGGCGTCGGGGCGGTACCTCCAGGGCAGCCAGAACTTCACCTCCGGCAACCCGATTCCGATCAACGGGCTGGTGTTCATCGACACCCCCAGCGGCAACAACCTCAACTGCACGACCACGGACCCTACCACGTGTACGAACCCCACCAGCGACAACATCACCGTCAGCATCGCGGGGAACGCCGGCCCCGGCGGCACGGGGACCTTCAACGGCTGGCTGATCGTGAACGGCAGCATCCAGTGGACCGGCAACACGAACCTCAACGGCCTCATCTACGCGCAGAACGACCTCACCTCGGCCGCCGGTACCGGGGTCATCAGCGGGGCGGTGGTCACGCGGAACATCCAGGACACCTCGCTCACCTCCATCGACACGTCGGTCACCGGCAACAAAACCATCCAGTTCAACTGCAGCAACGCCAAGAACGGCGGGGGGAACGTGCTGCAGCAGACCTTCAACACGCTCCCGCACGGCTGGTTCCTCAAGGCCGGCACGTACCGGGAGGTCTCGGACTGAATGAAGTCCCTCGTCAGCGTTCTTCTGGTCGTCGGGCTCCTCGCGAGTTGCCAGCGCCAGCCCTCCACGCCGTCGGGCGCGAGCCCGTCGTCGGAGCCCGGAGCGACGGTCACGCGAACACCCGTGGGGCCCGCAGACCGGGACGGCCCGGGTCAGCGGAATCCTGAGCTGGGACGGCGACGGACCGGCCGCGCCGGCCTACCGTCCGGCCCTCCTCCTCCTCGGCATCGCCGGCACGCCGAGCGACGGGCGCTTCTATCGCGTGCGGACGAACGAGCAGGGACAGTTCGTCTTCGACCGGATCAAGGGCGGGGAGTACCAGCTGCGCGATCAAACGGGGCGCGAGGTGCACTGGCGGCTGCGAATCGACGTCGCCGAGGGCCAGGACCTCTCGGTCGACCTGTCGCCGGCCAACATCGTGAAGGTGCGGGACGATTTCCCCCCCGAGAAGCCCCCTGAAAAGGGCTAGATCGGCCCGTCGACC
>JACQCN010000412.1 GCA_016201575.1 Candidatus Rokuibacteriota bacterium
CTCTGGATTCGCTGGGCTCCCGAAGCGCCGGGGGGGCTTCGAGACGTCGATGAATTCGTGCACTGCGCTTGCGCCATGGATGTGGGACCTCCTGTGGCGACCGGGCCTCTACCGCACCAGGCGAGCCCCCGCCGGGGCTCACCGCCCTCCGATCACTGCCCCCGCTCCGTCGACGCAGCGCACGCACCGACGATCCACGAGACCCCACGCATATAGCAGGCGCCGACCGTGCGCAAGCCGAATCATGCCCCCCGCGCCGGGCGTCGTGCTCCAGTAAATTGACGAAGCGCGCGCCTCCGACATAGAGTGGCTGACCAGACAGAGTGGCCGACCAGACACCCCTCTTCGTGGGAGGCCCACGACCATGACGATCACGTCGCTCCAGCTCGCCGTTCTCGTCGCCGGGATCCTGGCGCTCCTCCTCGGCGTCGCGAGCGGAATTCTCGTCGCCACCGCCACCTACGGCGCCGGCGCGGTCACGCTCGTCCTGAGCGTGATCGGGTGGGTGGTGGTCTACGGCATCACGGCCGGCCGGTCCCGGCGGGCCTGAGCCGCGCAGGCCCGCCACCGCGCGCCCTCACTCCGCCCGGTTCTCGTGGCCTGCGAGTCGAGTCAGGTGCGGCGAGTCGTACTGGGCAGGCGGGACTCGCAGCAGCGCGGGTGGAACCAGGGTGGTGACGATCGCGCAGAGGACCAGGCCGCCGAGGACGTGCGGCGCGACGCCGTACTGTGCGCGGAGGATCTCCGCCAGGACGAGCGTGAACACGAGCGTCGGCAGCAGGGACACCGCGATCCGGACGCTGCGCGCCGCGCGCTCTCCCGTGACCAGCCCAGGGGTCTCGGGCACGCGGCGTCCAAAGCGGGACCGAGCCGACCGGCGGCCCCTACCGGCGGTAGATCCGGTAATCGAGGCCCGGGAACAGGTTGTCGCGCGCCTCGAGCTCCGCGAGCCCGGGCTCGTCGATCGCTCCCTCCCGGAGCGACTCGTAGAGATGGTTGAACCGGTTCACGTGCTCGCACACGCGGGCGACGGCGTACGGCGTGGTGGTGCCGGTCTTCATGATGAAGGGCCAGTCGCTGGCCTGGGCCAGCAGCAGCTCGCGGGCGGCCTGGTCGAGGACGCGCCGCCGGAGGCCGCGGGCCTCCGGGTGGCGGTGAGCCAGCTCCACCATGCGCTCGCCCATTTTGTGCAGGTGGCGATAGATCCAGTCGTTGGCGCCGTTGAGCCACACGTCGGCGTAGCCCTGGTACCCCCACGACGACGTGCAGGGGGTCGCGACCTGGTTGGTCGGATGATGGCCCAGGTACTCCGATGGCGTGATCGGGGCCACGATGTCCTGGTCACACTGCATCTTGCGGAAGAGGACGTCGAGGAACATCGGCCCCTCGAACCACCAGTGGCCGAACAGCTCGGCGTCGTACGGGGCCACGATGATGGGCGGCCGGTCCATCCGGGGTGCGAGGAACTCGATCTGCCGCTCGCGGTTGAAGAGGAAGTTCCCGGCGTGCTGGGCGGCCCGCTCCCAGGCCGCAGGCGGGTCGTAGGGCGCCTTGGCGTGGAGCGGCGTGCGCCGGTCGGTGATGCGGTAGTACTTGAACCCGGTGTCGTGGCGCAGGCCGTCGGGATGGATGTAGGGCCGCACGGAGTCGAGGTCCAGGTCGTAGCCGATGTCGCGGTAGAACTCGCGGTAGACGCCGTCGCCGGGGTAGCCCTCCTGGGCGCTCCACACCTGCTTCGAGCTCTCCACGTCGCGGCCGAAGGCGGCCACCCCGGCCGGGCAGTAGATCGGCGCGTACACGCCGTAGACGGGCCGCCGGTCCGCGAAGAGCAGGCCGTGGGTGTCGACGAAGAAGTAGCGCACGCCCGACTCCCGCAAGAGCTCGTCGAGCCCGCGCACGTACCCGCACTCCGCGAGCCACATGCCTCGCGGCCGGCGGCCGAAGTGGCGCTCGTGCTCGCGCGCGGCCAGCTCGATCTGCGCGTGGGACACCGCCCAGTTGCGGTCGGCCAGCGGCAGGAACATGTGGGTGGCGGTACAGGTGACGATCTCGAGCTTGCCCGTCTCCTCGAGGCCGCGGAAGGCCCGCACGACGTCGCCCTCGTAGCGCCGGAACGTATCGCGGATCCCGAGCAGGCGATCACGGTACATGTGCGCGAGCGGGCGGAATCGGCCGTCGCCCCGAGTGCGCTCGACCTCGCGGTGGCCCAGCTCGACCAGCCGGTCGAGGTGCCGGGCGTACCGTGTGATGAGCAGCGGGTCGCGCATCATCGCGGTGAGCGTGGGCGAGAGCGACAGCGTCAACCGGAAATCGATCCCGTCACGGCACAGCCCCTCGAAGACGTGCACCAGCGGGATGTACGCCTCCGTCATCGCCTCGAAGAACCACTGCTCCTCGAGAAAGTGCTCGTGCTCCGGCTGCCGCACGTACGGCAGGTGGGCGTGGAGGACGAGGGCCAGGTAGCCGCGGGTCACGGGCGCGCCTCGCTCGCGCCGGCGAGGAGGAGCTCGCTCGCGCCCACTCGCTCGCTGGCCCCGACGAAGAGCGCCTCCCCGGCGCCGGCGAGGGGGAACTCGCTCGCGCCGAGGTAGCGGCGCTCGCTCGCGCCGACGGCGAGCACCTCCGAGGCGCCCGCCAGCCGGACCTCGCTGGCGCCGAGCCAGCGCCACTCGCTGGCGCCGCCCTGGAGCGCCTCGCTGGCCCACGACTCGCCCATCAGCCTCGCCTCGGACCCTCCCCGAGCCACGCCGGCGCGGTACCCCTGGAGGATTCGCTGGACGATGGCCAGGGTTTCGACGCGGGTGCCGCCGCGCTCGGTGAGCCACGCGTACTGGACCGCCCAGCGATCGATGGCGCGGCGGCTCCCGTCGGGCCCGGGTCCATAGATCGTCACGCGCCACGGCCCGAGGGTCACGCGCTCGCCCCACTCGGTCCGGGTCACGCGCCGCTCGATCTCGACGCGCCGGAGCGGCTCCGTCCAGTGCATCCAGCGCACGGTCCGGCCGTGCATGTCCGCCTCGACCCACTCCGCGCGCTCCCACCCTTCTCCCGCGAGCGACTGGGCGATCCGCTCGACCTCCGGCAGACGGGCCGGCTCGACCCGCGCTCCCGAGGCCGGCCGCGGCTCGAACCGATGTCGGTACGGCGGCGGCAAGGGGCCCGCGGCCGTCACCGTCATCCACTCCACGCGCGTGTCGGACGAGATGGCGTTGCGCGGCGTCTCCACCGGCCCGGACCGGGCGATGGTGGCGAAGGCTCCGCCGGCATCTTTGACGCCGATGTCGACGTGGAAGGTGGAGCCGGGGCGATCGACGCGCACGTAGTGGTTGTTCGCCGGCCGCTGGACGGGGACATCGAAGAACGAGTTGGCGTTCGTCCCGTCGAAGAGCCGGTAGGTCGTGTCGTACACGCGCAGGACGCAGGGGGCGCCGGGAGAGCCCACGGCGCCGTGGGCGGTGGCGAGGGCCTCGTCGGTCACCTCCCAGTAGACGAAGAGCCAGTGCGGGTCGCGGGCCATCGCCGTGACCCGGTTCTCTCCGTAGCCCCACGGGATATGCCCGAAGACCGGAGGTCCGGCGGGCAACAGATCCGGCGCTTCGGCGGTCGGGCGGACGAGCACGTCATCGGCCATGCGCCCCTGACCTCGCCTCGTCGGCGGAGGCGGGCTCGCGCCGGCCCCGCCGGCGGGCCCCGGGCCGCCGGCTCCCCGGCCCGCCTGTCATCTCGGCGGCCAGCTCATCGAGGCGGGCTTCCCCGCCGGCCTGCGCTTCGCGCCGCGTGGCGTAACCGGTCCACCCGCTGTCCCAGCTGCTCTCGACGACGTCCCCGTTCTCGTCCTCGATCGCCCAGCACCAGAGAGCCGGGTGAGCGAGGAGCCGTACCCTGACCGACGGCCCTGCCGCAGCCGAACACATCATGGCCCGATCTCCTCTTCTGCCGCGAGCGAGGCTGGCCGAGGGACTCCCGATGTCCAGCAGCCCGCGGACTGGTCATGTTCCCGCTGTGGTCGCCCATCCTGGACGCCCCGCCCGGCGCGCCGAGCGGCCGCCGCCGTGCGCCGGCTCCGTGGAGGGTCACGAGGGACCCGCGCCCCGGACCTGCTCAGCGCGCGGCGCTGGCGGCCAGACAATCGCCGGCGAACTCGTCGACCGCCGAGCGAACGGCGGCGCGCACACTGGCCAGATTTTCTGCCGCCACGGTGCCGACCAGCTGTGAGCCCTTCGGACGGCTGGCTCTTCACCTCGCCCGGCGTCACCGAAAGCACGCTTGTGAGCAACCCCAGTACTCCCGGTCCGATGAGACTGCCGACGATGATGCCTCGCGTCTTCGGCTGCCCTGCCGGTGGTGGTGTCCGATGCCGCGCCCCGTCTCCGCCACGACCCGTCGCGTGTCGCTGCGAAGAACGTGCCTCGCCGCGCCCGGACGTCACTTCGAGGAATCGCGTACTTGGTGGCCAGTGGTCGCTCGGGGCTGTGGCGCGGCTGACTCGCCTGGGGCGGCGATGTCCCGGTGCAGGATCGCCATCGAAGGCTCCGAGGCGCCGGCGACCACGCCAGCGACCCGATCGTCCGCCGAAGCGGACGGAGGCTTCCCGGTCCGAGAGGGCCCTCGAGGACCTGAAGGCCGAGGATGAAGGCCTTCAAGGCGCGGCTCGGCGAGGTGAAGCAGGCCGGCGACAGCGCCTGGGAGGACGTGAAGACCGGCATGGGCAACGCCTGGGAGGAGCTGAGGCCGGCATCCGAGGCGCGATCGCAAGTGAGCGCGCCGTCGAGGTGGCTGGCGAGCCCGGCGGGGTCGGATCAGACGACGCCGTGGGCCCGGCCGACCTCGACGAACGCCGCGACGGCGCGCTCGAGATGCGCCGGCTCGTGGGCGGCGCTGATCTGGACGCGGATACGGGCCTGGCCTCGGGGGACCACCGGGTAGAAGAAGCCGACGACGTAGAGGCCCTCGTCCAGCAGGTCGGCCGCCACCTGCTGCGCGAGCCGCGCGTCCCCGAGCATGATGGGCACGATCGGGTGGACGCCGGGACGGATGTCGAACCCGGCGTCGCTCATGGCGTGGCGGAACCAGCGCGTGTTGGCCTCGAGCCGGTCGCGCCGCGCGGTCGTCCCGGAGAGCATCTCGAGGCACGCGAGGGACGCGCACACGATGGCGGGCGCGAGCGTGTTCGAGAAGAGGTACGGCCGCGAGCGCTGCCGCAGGAGCGCGACGACCTCGCGCCGGGCGGTGGTGAAGCCGCCGCTGGCGCCCCCGAGGGCCTTGCCGAGCGTGGAGGTGACGATGTCCACGCGGTCGGCGACCCCGCAGTGCTCGGGCGTGCCCCGCCCCGTCGGGCCGAAGAAGCCGGTGGCGTGGCTGTCGTCCACCATCACCAGCGCGCCGTACCGGCCGGCCAGCGCGCAGATCTCGGCGAGCGGCGCGACGTCGCCGTCCATGGAGAACACCCCGTCGGTGGCGATCAGCCGGGTCCGGGCGCCGCGGGTCTCCGCCAGGATGCGCTCGAGACCGGCCATGTCGCCATGCTCGTACCGGTAGCGCTGCGCGCGGCAGAGGCGGATGCCGTCGATGATCGAGGCGTGGTTGAGGGCGTCGGAGATGACGGCGTCGGGCTCGCCGAGCAGCGTCTCGAAGAGCCCCCCGTTGGCGTCGAAGCACGAGCCGTAGAGGATCGCGTCCTCGGCGCCGAGGAAGCGGGCGATGGCGGCTTCCAGCTCCGTGTGGATGGCCTGCGTCCCGCAGATGAACCGGACGCTGCTCAGCCCGAACCCCCAGCGCGCAAGCCCGTCCTGCGCGGCCTGCACCAGCCGCGGGTCGTTGGCCAGGCCGAGGTAGTTGTTCGCGCAGAAGTTGAGCACCGTCCGGCCGCCGACCGTGACCTCGACCCCCTGGGGGCCATCGAGCACGCGCTCGGCCTTCCAGAGCCCGGACTGGCGGATCTCGTCGAGCTCGGCCTGGAGCCGCTTTCTCACCTCACCGTACATGGCCTCTCCCCGGGGCGCCGCGACGACCCACCCGGCCCCTCACCGGGCGGCGTAACGGCGCGTGATGTTCGGCACCAGGTACTCGTTGAACGTGCGGTCGAGGTCGTACGCCGGCCGGAAGCCCCAGTCCCGGCGCGCCCGGGCATCGTCCACGTCCTCGGGCCACGAGTCCACGATCGCCTGGCGGCGCGCGTCCGGCGCGAACGTGATCCGCTCCCCGGGAAAGGCCGCCCGAACCATCTCCGCGAGCTCGCCCGCGCTCGGGTTGAAGGCGCCGGCGTTGTACACGAGGGTCGTGAGCGACTCGGCGCGGACGTCCATCAGCGTGAGCAGGGCCTCGATCGCGTCCGGCATGGCCATGAAGGGGATGCGCGTGTCCTCGCGGACGAAGCAGGCGTAGGGCCGGCGCTGGGCCGCCGCATGGATCATCTCGGGGGCGTAATCGCTGGTGCCCCCGCTCGGCACCGTGAACGCCGAGATCAGGCCGGGGAAGCGGATGGCCCGGAAGTCGACGCCGCTGGCGCCCTGCGCGGCGAGCTGGCGGTAGTGGCGGGCGAAGTAGCGGCCGAGGTGCTCACAGTACAGCTTGTTGCAGCCGTACATCGTCACCGGCGCCGTCCACTCCGGCTCGGCGACCTTCCCGGCCTTGCGCTTGCCCGGCAGGTCCGGGAGGCCGTAGACGGCGATCGAGCTCGGGAAGAGGAACTTCACCGGGCGCCCGTGCGAGCGCGCCTCCTCGACGGCCAGCCGGAGGAGGTTCAGCGTGCCCTGCACGTTGACCTCGTGGGCCGTCTCGGGAACGAACTCCGCCCTGGTCGAGAGGAGGGCCGCCAGGTGAAAGACCACGGAGATCTCGAACTCGCTCATCAGCCGGTCGAGCAGATAGCGGTCGAGGACATCGCCGACCCGCGTCGCCGCGCAGCGCCGCGCCACCTCGGTATCCATCGGCCGGAGGTCGAAGGCCAGGACGTCGAAGGTCCCCCGCTCCGCCAGGTGATGGATCAGGCTGTGCCCCATCTCGCCGCTGGCACCGGTCACGAGCACCACGGGCTTGCGCGCCACCCTGATCTCCTTCCCCCGGCGCCGGTGTCCCCCGGTCGGGGGCCCGAAGAGGGTCCTGCGAAGACGGCGATCGCGGTCCTTCAGACGGTGATGATTTTCTCCCGCGCGTGCGTGCAGAATTCCCCGACGACCGGGTGCACCAGTCGCTCGAAGTCCTGGTAGGCAATGCGGACGACCTCGTGGTGATTGCCGGCCTGGAAGAAGAAGTCCCCTTCACGAGGAAAGCAGGCGTCGACATAGACCGGCATGTTGTAGAGGCTGCCGAAGGGCGGCATCGCCCCCATATCGCAGTCCGGAAACAGCCCGACCAACTCCCCCTCGCCGGCGAGTGACAGGCGCCGGGTCCCGGCCGCGTCGCGGAGCGCCATCAGGTCCACTCGGCACGGAGCCGGCAGGACGACCATGAGATAGCGGCCGTCGTGCTCCTTGGCGATGAGGACCTTGGCCACCCGCCGGTTGGAAACGTGGCTGGCCTCGGCGATCTCCTGGGCGGTGAACGCCTCTCCGTGGGGCAGCGTCTCGTAGTGGACTCCTTCCGCGTCGAGAAGCCGATTGACTCTCTCGGTGATCGCCATGATGTCCTCCTCCGCTGCCGGTGAATGACCGGTGGCGGTCAGAAAGAAGCCACCGCGTGGGGCATCTTGAAGAGCACCCACCAACTGTCGGCCTGCGGGATCACGGCAACCGCCTCCCACCCTTCGACTCCCAGCTCGTTGAGTTGCGCCTCCAGGGCCCTGATCTGGGATTGCTCCCGCCCTGGAGGACTCACCCAGACCGTCTTGTATCGCCACATATACACTCCTGCAGGCTCCGAGCCGGTCGAGGCCGGCGCGCGCTCACGACGCGTCGCAGGGCGGGACGCGGACCTCGAGCGCCTTGCGGCGGCGGGGCGTCAGCTCGGTCTGGAGCGCCCAGCCGGGGTCGGCCCATTCGTCCTTCTTCTTGATCAGGAGCCACTCGCGCCCGGTACGGCCGCGGGCGAAGCGGGCGAGGGCGAAGCCGCGCGCGAGCTTCCGGCCGTGGAGCGCGAGCGCGAGCTTGCCCGCCCGGAGCCCGGCCTCGGGCGAGCCCGGCTCGAGCAGCTCGAACCGGCCGGCGTCCCACACCACCGCCGGTCCCGCGCCGTAGCTCCCCTCCGGGATCACGCCCTCGAAATCGATGTACTCGAGCGGGTGGTCCGACACCATCACCGCCAGCCGCTTGTCCGCCGGGTTCATCGACGGGCCCTTCGGGATCGCCCACGACTTGAGCACGCCGCCGATCTCCAGCCGGAAGTCGTAGTGGAGATGCGTGGCGTCGTGCTCGTGCACCACGAACCGGCCCCCCGCGGTCGCGGCCCGTCGCGCCGCCCGCGCCGCCATCACGCCTCCACCATCCGGCGGAACGCTCGCTCGTCGAGCATAGGCACGCCCAGGCGGCGCGCCTCACCGGCCTTGCTGCCGGGCGCCTCGCCCACGACCACGTAGTCCGTCTTCCCGGACACCGACTCGGTCACGCGCCCGCCACGGCGCTCGATCAGCTCGGCGGCGGTGTCGCGCGTGAGCCCCGAGAGCGTCCCGGTCAACACGAAGGTTTTACCCGCCAGCGGCCCGCCCGCGGCCGGGCGGAGCTCGGTCGTCAGGACGCCTGCGGCCGCGAGCCGCTTGCACACGCGCCGGTTGCTCGGGTCGGAGAAGAACTTGACGACGGACTCGGCGAGGTGCGGGCCCACGCCCCGGATCGCGCTCAGCTCGTCCTCCGACATGGTCATGAGCCGATCGAGACTGCCGACGCGGGCGGCCACGAGACGCGCCACGTGCTCGCCCACCCCGCGGATGCCGAGCGCGTTCAGCAGCCGTGCGAGCCCCCGCCCGCGCGAGGCGGCGATCGCCTCCACGAGGTTGCGCGCAGACTTCTCGGCGAAGCCCTCGAGCTGCGCCACCTGCTTCACCGTGAGGTGGTAGAGGTCGGCGAAGTTCGTGACCAGGCGCCGGTCCGCGAGCTGCTCGACCACGGCCTCGCCGAGGTGCTCGATGTCCATGGCGCGGCGCGAGCCGAAGTGGCGCAGCCGCTCCTTGAACTGGGCGGGGCAGGCGCTGTTGACGCAGCGCCAGTAGGCTTCGCCCTCGGGCCGGAGGGCGACACCGCCGCAGGCCGGGCAGCGCGTCGGGAAGCGGAAGGATCGCGCGCCCCGGGGGCGCTTGCTCTTGACCACCTGCACCACGTAGGGGATCACATCGCCCGCGCGCTCGATCAGCACGGTGTCACCGGCGCGGACGTCCTTGCGCCGGATCTCGTCCTCGTTGTGGAGGCTGACGCTCCGGATGACCACGCCGCCGAGCTCGACCGGGTCGAGCTTCGCCACCGGCGTCAGCACGCCGGTCTTGCCCACCTGCACATCGATCCCGCGCACGACCGTCGTGCCCTGGCGCGGAGCGAACTTGAAGGCGACGGCCCAGCGCGGGTGGCGGCCCGTGCTGCCGAGCCGCTGCTGGGCCTCGCGGGCATCCACCTTCACGACGACGCCGTCAGCCTCGTACTCGAGCCCGTCGCGCTCGAGCTCCGTCCGCTCGCAGTACGCGATCACGGCGTCGATGTCCTTGCAGCGCTGGTTGCGGGCGTTGACGGGGAAGCCGGCCTCCCGCATCGCGGCGAGCGTCTCCCAGTGGGAGTCGAAGTCGGCCCCGGTCGAGTAGCTCAGGTGGTAGACCACGATGTCGAGGGGCCGGCGCGCCGTCACGGCGGGATCCTTCTGGCGGACCGCGCCTGCAGCGGCGTTGCGCGGGTTGGCGAAGGTGGGCTCGCCCGCGTCCTCGAGCGTGCGGTTCAGCTTCTCGAACGCCACGCGTGGCATGAACACCTCGCCCCGCAGCTCCAGCTCCTCCGCCCGCGCGAGCCGCCCCTTGATCGTCGCGGGAATGGTGGGAATCGTGCGCAGGTTCGGCGTGATGTCCTCTCCCACCCGCCCGTCGCCGCGCGTGGCGCCACGCACGAAGCGGCCGCGCCGGTAGAGGAGCGCGACCCCGAGGCCGTCGACCTTGGGCTCGCAGGCGTAGCCGACCTTCGGCCCCTGCAGCGCGCGGCCGACGCGCGCCTCGAACTGGCGGAGCTGGTCGGCGCTGGTCACGTTGTCCAGCGAGAGCATGGCCACCCGGTGCTCGACGGGGCGGAAGGCCTCCACGGGCGCGCCCGCGACGCGTTGAGTCGGGCTGTCCGGCGTGACGAGGTCGGGGTACCGGGCTTCGAGGTCCCCCAGCTCGCGGACGAGGGCGTCGTACTCGGCGTCGGAAATCTCGGGCCGCGCCTCCACGTAGTAGAGGCGGTCGTGGCGGCGGATCTCCTGCCGGAGCTTCCGGACCCGGCGCGCGGCCTCCGCCCGCGTCATCGGGCGGCCTTCGCACGCGTGCGCGCGCTCTCCGCCCACGCGAGGAACTTCTTCGCGGGCAGCGTGTTCACGACCTCCGCCTTCTCCACCCACGCGCGCCGCGCGATGGCCACGCCGAGCTGCATCGTCTCGAGCTGGTCCAGCACGTGGGCGTCCGTGTCGATCGCGAGCAGGACTCCCAGCTCATGCGCCCGCCGGGCGTGGACGTCGTTGAGGTCGAGACGGCGCGGGTGGCAGTTGATCTCGACGGCCTTGCCGCGCGCCTTCGCGGTCTTCAGGACCCGGTCGAGGTCGAAGTCGTATGGGCCGCGCTCGCCGAGGAGCCGGCCGGTCGGGTGCGCCAGGATGTGCACGTAAGGGTTCTCGAGGGCCCGGCAGAGACGCCGGGTCATCTCGGCCTTCGGCTGCTTGAAGCGGCCGTGGACCGCGCCCACGACCAGATCCAGCTCGGCGAGCACCGCGTCCGGGTAGTCCATGGTGCCGTCGGGAAGGATGTCGCACTCGGCGCCGGCGAGAACGGTGATGTCCTTGAACTTCTTCTGCGCCGCCCGGATCTTGTGGACGTGGGCGCGCATCTGCTCGGCGGTGAGGCCGCCGGCGACGGTCGCCGACTTCGTGTGATCGGTGACCACGATGTAATCGTACCCCCGCTGCGCCGCCGCCTGCACGAGCGCCTCGATCGTGTGGTGGCCGTCGGTGGCGTTGGTGTGGCAGTGCAGATCGCCGCGAATGTCGCCCAGCTCGATCAGCGTCGGGAGCCGGCCCGCGAGCGCGGCTTCGACTTCGCCCGCGTCCTCGCGCAGCTCGGGCGGGATCCACGGCAGCCCGACCGCGGCGTAGACCTCCTCCTCGGTCGCGCCCGCCACCCGCCGGCCCGTCGGCTCCTTGAAAACCCCGTACTCGGAGATCTTCAGGCCGTTCTTCATCGCCATCTCGCGGAGGCGGATGTTGTGCTGCTTCGAGCCCGTGAAGTACTGGAGCGCCGCGCCGAAGCACTCGGGCTCGACCACGCGCAGGTCGACCTGGATGCCCTCGCGGTGGCGGATCGACGCCTTGGTGCTCCCCCGCTCCAGCACCTCGCCGACCTGGGGCAGGCTCACGAAGGCCTGCATCACGGGCTCGGGCCGGGGCGAGGTGATCAGCAGGTCGATGTCGCCGACCGTGTCCTTGCAGCGGCGCACCGAGCCGGCGACCTCGACCTGCTTGACCTCGGGGAGGCGCTCGAGGGCGGCGACCAGCTCGCGGGCCAGGGGCAGCGCCTTGCCGAGCGACATGCGCTCCTGGCCCTTCTTCACGATCTCGATGCCCTTGAGGATGTTCTTCTCGGTCTTCGCCTGGATGCCGGGGAGGCCGCGGAGCTTGCCCGCCCGCGCCAGCGCCTCGAGCCGCGCGATGTCCTTGATCCCTTCCTTCTCGTGGAGCAGGCGCGCCGTCTTCGGGCCGATGCCGGGAACGTTCATCAGCTCGACGACGCCGGCGGGGATCCCCTTGCGGGCCGCCTCCAGGTCCTTCATGCGGCCCGTCCGCAGGTACTCGACGATCTTCCCCGCGAGGTCCGCGCCAACGCCGGGAATCTCGTCGAGGCGCTCCTCGCGGGCGAGCGCCTCGACGTCCTCGGTCAGGGCCTCGAGGTTCTGGGCGGCTCGGCGGTAGGCGCGGATCCGGAACGGATTCTCGCTCTTCAGCTCGAGCAGGTCGGCCATGAGGTCGAAGCAGCGCGCGACCTCGAAGTTCTTCATCGCGGATCGCGTCCTCTTCCCGCTCGATCGCGCCGTCGGCCGGACGTCAGGCGGAGATGAGGGCCTCGAAGCGCTCCCACGGCAGGGCGGTCCAGGTCTCCGTCTGCGCGTGGCCAAACGACCGGACGATCATCACCACCCGGGCCGCCGCCTCCTCGTTCGGCGCCTCGAAGACGTCGAGGTAGTCGTAGGGGCCGAGGATCGCGTAGTTGGCCCGCCACTTCACCTCGGGGCAGTCCTTGCGGACGCGCTCGCCGGTGCCGAGGCCGGTCGTGCCGTCGTCACCCGTGCGGGTGTAGATCCTCGTGAGGCGATTGCCCATGGTCGCGATTGTGCGCTGGCCGGCGGGCGGCCTCAACGCTGCA
>JACQCN010000413.1 GCA_016201575.1 Candidatus Rokuibacteriota bacterium
GACGTTGAGAGACAGGACGTGAAGAAATCGGCGCCGACGATGGCCGGTGGGGGGCGTCGGGGAGGAGCGGCGCTCGCTCCCCCCGACGTTGACTGACCGATGCGCACCCTCACCGTGCTCGGAGCGACCGGCTCCGTCGGGCTCCGGACGCTCGAGATCGTCGCGGCGTTTCCCGACGAGTTCCAGGTCGGCGGCCTCGCCGCGCGGGGCTCGAACGTCGAGCGGCTGGCGGACCTGTGCCGCAAGTACGCGCCGCGCGCGGTCGCCCTGCTCGAGCCGCGGGCGGTCGACCAGCTCGCCCGTCTCCTGCCTCCGCCGCGGCCGGAGCTGCTGTCGGGCCCCGAGGGGCTGGTCGCGCTCGTGGCCGAGGTTCCCGCCGACATCGTGCTCTCGGCGCTGGTCGGCGGCGCGGGCCTCCTGCCCACGATGGCGGCGATCCGCGCCGGTCGGCCCGTCGCGCTCGCGAACAAGGAGACGCTCGTGATGGCAGGGGCGCTGATGACCGCGGCCGCGCGCGAGCGGAAGGTGCCCCTCCTCCCCGTGGACTCCGAGCACAGCGCGGTGTTCCAGTGCCTCGTCGGCCACAACCGCGCCGACGTGCACCGGATCATCCTGACCGCCTCCGGCGGGCCCTTCCGGGAGTGGCCGAAGGAGCGGCTGGCCGAGGCCACCATCGCGGACGCCCTGCGCCACCCGACCTGGAAGATGGGAGCGAAGATCACGATCGACTCCGCCACCCTGATGAACAAGGGGCTGGAGATCATCGAGGCGCGCTGGCTGTTCGACGTGGCGCCGGAGCAGGTCCAGGTGGTCGTGCACCCCCAGAGCATCGTGCACTCGATGGTCGAGTACATCGACGGCTCCGTCCTGGCCCAGCTCGGCGTCGCCGACATGGGGATCCCGATCCTCTACGCGCTGACGTATCCCGAGCGGCGGCCCACCCCGGCCGAGCGGCTGGACCTGGCGCGCGTGGGCCAGCTCACGTTCCACGAACCCGACTACGACAAGTTCCGCTGCCTGGCCCTCGCCCGCGCCGCCCTCGAGCGCGGCGATTCGGCGTCCGTCGTGCTCAACGCGGCCAACGAGGTCGCCGTGGCCGCCTTCCTCGAGGGCCGGATCGGCTTCACGCGCATCGCCGAGCTGATCGAGCGGACGCTCGCCGCCCACCCGCTCGACCCGCTCGGGTCGATCGAGGAGTGCGTCGCCATCGACGCCGAGGCGCGACGGCTGGCCACGGAGCTGCTGCTGAGTCATGCTGGAGGAAGACGGTCGTGACCACGATTGTGTCGTTCGTTGTCGTCATCGGCGTCCTGATCCTGATCCACGAGTGGGGCCACTTCGTCGTCGCCCGGCTGGCCGGCGTCGGCGTCGAGCGCTTCTCGATCGGGTTCGGGCCGGTCCTCCTCCGCTGGCACGGCCACAACACCGAGTACTGCCTGTCGGCCGTCCCCATGGGCGGCTACGTGAAGATGATGGGCGAGGAGAACCCGCTCGAGGGCGGGGGCCCGGCCGCCTACGATCCGACCAAGGCCTTCGCCATGAAGCCCCTCTGGGCCCGGTTCCTGATCGTCTTCGCGGGGCCGGGCATGAACTTCGTGCTGGCGGCGGTGATCTTCGCCGCCATGCTCATGATCCTCGGCCGCCCGGTGCTGCCCGCCGTCGTGGGCAAGGTCGCGCCGGAGAGCCCGGCCGCCCGCGCCGGCGTCGAGACGGGCGACCGCGTCACCGCCTTCGGCGGGCGTCCCGTCGCCAACTGGGAGGACCTCGGGCGCGCGATCAACGCCGCCGACGGCCGTGAGGGCCAGGTCGTGGTCGAGCGCGACGGCCGCTCGCTCACCCTCTCGCTGGCCCCGCGGCGCACGAGCGTGAGCGACCTCTTCGGGGACAAGAAGGAGGCGTGGGACATCGGCGCCGGCCCGCTGCTGACGCCCCACGTGAGCACGGTCACGCCGGGGTCGCCGGCGGAGCGCGCGGGCGTCAAGGCCGGCGATACCGTGCTCGCCGTCGCCGGCCAGCCCGAGTACACGCCCGAGGACCTGACGCAGGCGATCCAGAAGCGGCCGGCCGAGCCGTTCACGATGACCGTGGAGCGCGACGGCCGGCGGCTCGACCTCACGGTGAGGGCCGATCGCGTGAAGGAGCGCGGGCCGGGGGGCAAGGAGATCGAGGTCGGCCGCATCGGCATCGGCATCGACACCAAGACGGCCGTGACCTACGTGCGCGCCAACCCCGTCGTCGCGGTCGGCCAGGGGATCGCCCAGACCTGGAACATGACCGCGCTCACCGCGACCGGCCTGTGGAAGCTCGTGACCCGGCAGATCGATTCCTCGAACATCGGGGGACCGATCCAGATCGCCACCGAGGCCGGGCGCCAGGCGCGCCAGGGGCTGGCCGCGCTGGCCTTCTTCACGGCGGTCATCAGCGTGAACCTGGCCGTGCTGAACCTGCTCCCGGTGCCCATGCTCGACGGCGGGCACCTCTGCTTCTTCGTGATCGAGGCCGTCCTCGGGCGGCCGCTGTCGCTCAAGAAGCGGGAGGCCGCCCAGCAAGTGGGCTTCGTCCTGCTCATGCTGCTCATGGTGTACGCCCTCTACAACGACCTCATGCGACTCGACATCAAGCTGCCCAGGTAGGAGCGCCTGATGACTCCGCGGCGGAAGACCAGGCAGATCCAGCTCGGCACGGCGATGGTCGGCGGCGACGCGCCGATCACCGTGCAGTCGATGACCAAGACCGACACGCGCGACCTCCAGGCGACGCTGCTCCAGATCTGGGCGCTGGAGGTGGCCGGCTGCGACATCGTCCGCTGCGCCGTCCCCGTGCGGGAGGCGGCGGAGAAGCTCGGCGAGATCAAGCGCCAGATCCGCATCCCGCTGGTGGCCGACATCCACTTCAACTACAAGCTCGCGTTGATCGCGCTCGAGCAGGGCGTGGACGGGCTCCGGCTCAACCCCGGCAACATCGGCGGCAAGCCGTTCGTCATGGAGGTCGTCACCCTCGCCAAGGAGCGGAAGATCCCGATCCGGATCGGCGTCAACGCGGGTTCGCTCGAGAAGGACCTGCTCGCGAAGTACGGCGGCCCGACGCCGGAAGGCATGGTGGAGTCGGCGCTCCGCCACATCCGCATCCTCGAGGAATGCCACTACCCCGAGATGAAGGTCTCGCTCAAGGCCTCCGACGTGCCGATGATGATCGACGCCTACCGCATGCTGGCCGACCAGGTGGACTACCCGTTCCACCTCGGCGTCACCGAGGCGGGCACGCCGGGCGTGGGCACGATCAAGTCCGCGATCGGGCTGGGCACGCTCCTGGCCGAGGGCATCGGCGACACGATCCGCGTCTCCCTGTCCTCGGACCCGACCGAGGAGGTGAAGGTCGGGATCGACGCCCTGAAGGCGCTCGGCCTCCGCAAGGGCGGCCTCACCTTCGTGGCCTGCCCGTCCTGCGGCCGCGCCGACGTCGACCTCGTCAAGCTCGCCAAGGAAGTGGAGGAGCGGCTGAAGGATCTCCAGGAAGAGGTCCACGTGGCCGTGATGGGGTGCGAAGTGAACGGGCCCGGCGAGGCGCGCGCCGCCGACATCGGCGTGGCCGGCGGGCGCGGCATCGGGCTCATCTTCAAGCGGGGCCAGGTCATCCGCAAGGTGCCCGAGAGCGAGATCGTCCAGACGATGTGGGAAGAGGTCGAGAAGTTCCTCGCCGAGAAGAAGGCGGAGCAGGCCTCCGCCGCCGACTGAGCGAGCGTGAGGAAATGTCTCGCGGGAGCCCGTTGGGGGGCGTCGGGGGGAGCGGCGGTCGCTCCCCCTGACGTTGACTGAGCGCGGTCGCCCGTCCATGCGGTACTCGAAGTCGCTGATCCCGACGCTCCGGGAGATCCCTGCCGACGCCGAGGCGATCAGCCACCGGCTCCTGCTCCGGGCCGGCCTGGTCCGCCAGCTCGCCGCCGGCATCTACGTCTGGCTCCCCCTCGGGCAGCGCGTGCTCGACAAGATCAACGCGATCATCCGCGAGGAGATGAACGCCATCGGCGGGCAGGAGCTCACGATGCCGGTGCTGCACCCGGCCGAGATCTGGCAGCAGTCCGGCCGGTGGGAGGCGATCGGCGACGAGATGTTCCGGTTGAAAGACCGCAGCGGGCGCGACATGTGCCTCGGCATGACGCACGAGGAGGTGATCGCCTGGCTGGCCGCCCGCGAGATCCGCTCGTACCGCGACCTCCCCCAGGTCTGGTACCAGATCCAGACCAAGGAGCGCGACGAGGCCCGGCCCCGGTCGGGCGTGCTCCGCACGCGCGAGTTCCTGATGAAGGACTCGTACACGCTCGATCCCGACGTGGCGGCGCTCGAGCGCTCGTACGCGGCGCACAAGGACGCCTACGGCCGGATCTTCGACCGCTGCGGCCTGCGCTTCCTGGTCGTCGAGTCCGACCCGGGGATGATGGGCGGGCTCGGCTCCCACGAGTTCATGGCGCCGAGCGCCGCCGGCGAGGACGAGGTGGCGGTATGCCCCGGCTGCGGCTACGCCGCCAACGTCGAGCTGGCGCGCGGCATCCCCGCGGCGCCGGAGTTCCCCGCGTGGACCCGGGAGGAAGTGCCGACGCCCGGCGCGAAGACGATCGCGGAGGTGTCCGCCCTGCTGCGGATCGACCCGCGGCTCACGATCAAGTCGCTCCTCTACGTGGCGGCGAAGTCGGGGCCCGTGCTGGCCCTCATCCGTGGCGACCACAGCCTCCACGAGCGGAAGCTCGCGCGCGCCCTCGGCGAGGAAGCGCGGCCGGCCCACCCCGACGAGGTCAAGACCCACCTCGGCGCGGGCGTGGGGTCGATCGGCCCGGTGGGCGCGCGGGTGCCGGTCGTCGCCGACGAGGCGCTCGCCCCGGGACGGTACGTCGTGGGGGCCAACCGCGACGGCTACCACCTCCGCGGCGTGCAGGCGGGCGTCGACTTCCCGTGCCGCTTCGCCGACCTGCACACGGCCGTGGCCGGCGAGGCGTGCCCGAAGTGCGGCACGCCGCTCACGATCGAGCGGGTGATCGAGATCGGGAACATCTTCAAGCTCGGCACGAAGTACTCGGTGCCGCTCAAGGCGATGTTCCTCGACGAGCAGGGGCAGGAGCGCCCGATCGTCATGGGCAGCTACGGAATCGGCCCCGCTCGCGTCGGGGCGGCGGCCGTGGAGCAATCGCACGACGCCGACGGCATCGTCTGGCCGTGGGCGATCGCCCCCTTCCACGTCCACGTGGTCCTCGTCGGCCTCCGCGACCAGGCTCAGGTCGCCGCCGCCGAGGAGACCTACCGGAGCCTGTGGGCGGCCGGCATCGAGACGCTGCTCGACGACCGCGACGAGCGGCCGGGGGTGAAGTTCAAGGACGCCGATCTGCTGGGTCTGCCGGTCCGCGTGACCGTGGGCAACGCGCTCGCCAAGGAGGGCGTGGTCGAGGTTCGCTCGCGGCGGACCCGCGCCGAGCGCCGGGTCGCGCCGGGGAGCGTGGTCCAGGCCGTTCGGGAGGTGGCCGCGACGGGATAAGGCTTGCCTGCCCCCCCGTGCCGTGCTAAAGTCCTGAAAAAGTGGGCCTAGCCCACTTTTTTAATTTCCCGGGCCGGGGGCCGGCAGCCAGCGTTCGGAGGGTGGTGGAGGCTCGGCGGCGGGCCCACTTTGATGTTGGGATGATGGACGAGGCGGAACGGCTCTCAAAAATCGAGGAAGCGATGGAACCGGTGCTGCGCGGCCATGGCCTGGACCTGGTCGATGTCGACTGGCGGCGCGAGGGGCGGCATCACGTCCTGCGCTTCTTCGTCGACAAACCGGGAGGCGCGACCATCGACGATTGCGTCCGCCTCAGCCGTGAAGCGGGCGACGTCCTGGACGTGTCGGGGCTGATTCCCGAGAGCTACGACCTCGAGGTCTCGACGCCCGGGCTCGACCGGAAGCTCGAGACGGACCGGGAGTTCCGCTGGGCGCGCGGCAAGACCGTGCGCTGCCGGGTGCGGCAGCCCGTGGGGGGCCGGACCGAGGTGCGCGGCCGCCTCGTCGACGTCGCGCCCGACCACCTGACCGTCCAGACCGAGTCGGGCCCCGTCGAGGTCCCGCGCCAGTGGCTCAGCAAGGCCCGCCTGGAGGCCGAGGTGCCCTGGCCGAGGCATGTGTCATGAATCGCGAGTTGTTGACCGTGATCCAGCAGATCGCCGGCGAGAAGGGGATCGACAAGGAGGTCCTCTTCGAGGCGCTGGAGTGCGCGCTGCTGTCGGCGTCGAAGAAGACCATGGGCGCCGCCGACAACATCCGGATGCACCTGGACCGCGGCACCGGCGCCCTCAAGGTCTACCAGCGGAAGCGCGTGGTCGCGGAGGTCACCGACTCCAAGACGCAGGTCAGCCTCGCCGAGGCCAAGGCGCTCAATCCCGAAGCCGAGCTCGACGACGAGCTGGAGCAGGAGCTGGCCCCGAAGGAGTTCGGCCGGATCGCGGCGCAGACCGCCAAGCAGGTGATCCTGCAGCGCGTCCGGGAGGCCGAGCGCGAGGGGATCTACTCGGAGTTCATCGGCAAGGAAGGGCAGATCGTCCGCGGCGTGGTGCACCGGATCGAGAAGCGCAACGTGATCATGGAGATGGGCAAGGCCGAGGCGGTCCTGCCCGAGCGCGAGCAGATCCCCGGAGAGCGGTACAATCCCGGCGACCGGGTGCGCGCCTACGTCGTCGAGGTGAAGAAGAGCTCGAAGGGGCCGCAGATCACGCTCTCGCGGACGCACCCGGGCTACCTGGCGCGGCTGTTCGAGACCGAGATCCCCGAGGTGCAGGAGGGCATCGTGGTCGTGAAGGCCGTGGCCCGCGAGTCCGGGGAGCGGGCGAAGGTCGCGGTGGCGTCCACCAAGCGCGACGTGGACCCGATCGGCGCCTGCGTCGGGTTGCGGGGCACCCGCATCCAGGTGATCAGCCGGGACCTGCGCGGCGAGAAGATCGACATCGTCGAGTGGTCGTACGACCCCGCGACGTTCGTGGCCCGGGCGCTCTCGCCGGCGAAGGTGTCCTCGGTCACCGTGCTCGAGTCGCCGCCGCCCCCTGAGGGCCAGGAGGCGGCGGAGGGACCGGAGCACCCGGACCAGCAGCTCGCGGTGCTGGTGGTGGTGCCCGACAACCAGCTCTCGCTGGCGATCGGGAAGAAGGGCCAGAACGCGCGGCTCGCGGCCAAGCTGACCGGGATCCGGATCGACATCAAGAGCGAGTCCGAGGTCGAGGCGGACCGGGCGCGCCTCGAGGAGGAGGTGGCCGATGGACGGGCCGCGCTCGGCGAGGTCCCGGGCCTCACGCCCGCCCTCGTGGAGACGCTGGTCGGCCACGGTTTCCACTCGCCGTCGCTCGTGGTGCGCGCCGGCGTCGAGCGCCTCGGCCAGATCCCGGACATCGGCGCGGCGAAGGCCGCGGAGCTGGTCGAGGCGGCGCGCCGATGGGTGGAGCAGCATCCTCCGCGCCCGCCGGAGCCGTCGCCCGTGGCGGCGCCCGCGGAGGACGGCCGCGTCTCCCCTGAGTGAGCGCGGGGCCGATGCGGACGTGTGTCGGATGCCGGACCCCGCGGCCCAAGGTGGATCTGATCAGGCTGGTGTGCGGCGAGGACAAGCGGGTTCGCGCCGACGCTTCGGGACGGAGCCCGGGGCGCGGCGCCTACGTGTGCCGGACCCCGGAGTGTCTCGAGGCGGCGTTGCATCGCGGGCGTCTGGCGCATGCCTTCCGGAGATCCTGTGAGGCCGGGGCCGACCTGGCGGAGGAGGTGAGAGGACTGTGGCGGCGAAAATCAAGGTGATCGATCTCGCGAAGGAGCTGGGCGTGACCAGCAAGGACCTGATGGTCGCGCTCGACGAGATGGGGCAGAAGGGCAAGCGCGCCATGACTCCTCTCGATCTGGAGACGGCCAACGCGCTTCGGGTGAAGCTCGGCAAGGGCCGCGAGCTGCCCGAGGAAGCCAAGCCGAAGCGCGCGGCCCGGCCCAAGGCGACGACGACCAAAGCGAAGGAGGCGCCGGCCCGCGGCAGGAAGGCGGGCGCGCCGACGGTGGAGGCCGAGCCCGAGCCCGTCGAGCTGAAGCCGGCGGCCACGATCGTCAAGCCGAGGCCGGCCGAGGTGGCGCCCGAGCCGCCGACGGAGATC
>JACQCN010000374.1 GCA_016201575.1 Candidatus Rokuibacteriota bacterium
AGCGGAGCCGGGCGCGGGCGCGATCGTCGCCCGCACCGCCCGCCACAGCTCTTCGATCTTGTCGGCCGGCACGCCCTGGCTCTGGGCGAGCCACGCGAAGTCGTCGCGGCGGCCCGTCCTCGCCAGCTCGAGATAGGGGCCGGAGCGCGCGAGCACCTCGATCGCGGTCGCGTCGACGAAGAAGACGCGCCGGGCGCGGCAGCTCATGCCTGGGAGATCGCTGGTGGTCTCATCGGACGGTGCTCAGGCCGCGGTCGCTCCCAGCCGGTTGACGACCGGCTCGCCGTGGGCGATGACGAGCCGGACGCGGGAGAGCGCGCCGATGTCGGCGAGCGGATCGCCCTCGACGGCGAGCAGGTCGGCCGCGAAGCCGGGGGCCACGCGCCCGATCTCACGCTCGAGACCGAGCGCGGCCGCCGCCTGCGACGTCGCCGCTCGCAGCGCCTCCATCGGCGGCAGCCCGTGCCGGATCATCAGCGCCAGCTCCGGCACGAGGCTGCCGTGCGGGTTCAGGGGCGTCCCGGCGTCGCTCCCGGCCGCGATCGGCACGCCAGCCCGCGCCGCCATCTCGAAGCTGCGGCCGTGCGTCTCCACGATCCCACGCGCCTTGCGCGCCATGAACGCCGGGATCCCGGCGGCCTCGCCGCCCTCGGCGATGGCGCGCGAGGCGACGAGCGTGGGCACGAGGAACACGCCGTCGCGCTTCATCCGCGCCACGAGGTCGGCGTCGAGAAAGACGCCGTGCTCGATCGTCGTGATGCCGGCCTCGACGCAGCAGCGGATCCCCGCGGTGGCCTGGGCGTGGGCCGCCACGCGGCGGCCCGCCTTGCCCGCCTCCTCGATCGCCGCGCGGATCTCGGCCTCGGTGAGCTGGGACGAGCCGGGCTCCACGCCGGGCGTCATCACGCCTCCCGTGGCGAAGATCTTGATCACGTCCACGCCCATCTTGAGCTGCTCGCGCACCGCCTTGCGGACGTCGTCGGGGCCGTCGGCCTCCCGTCCGAACCACCAGCCGTGGCCGCCCGTCATGCAGATGCCGCGCCCGGCGGCGAGCACGCGGGGCCCCGGGATCAGCCGCTCGGCGATCGCCCGCTTGACCGCCAGCTCGAGGTAGTCCTTGCCGCCGAGATCGCGGACGGTGGTCACGCCCGCCTCCACCGACTGCCGGGCGCGCGCGGCCATCTTGAGCGCCGTGAGCCCCGCGGGGTCGTCGACGAGCGGCCGCACGGGGTCGGCCTCCGCGCCGAGGCAGAGGTGGACATGACAGTTGACGAGGCCGGGCAGCAGCGTCAGGCCGTCGAGCCGGAGGACGTCGCCCGCGGGCGTGCGCGACGCGCCGACGACGTCCACGACCCGATCGCGCTCGACGACGACGGCCCGGCCCGGGACGGGCGGCGCGCCGGTGCCGTCGATCAGCGTGGCGCCGCTCAGGATCAGCCGATCAGGCATGGGCGGGATTGACGCGGGCCTCGCCTCGCGACGGGCTCGCCACCAGACTCGCCGGCGCCGCTCGGCTCGAACGATTGACTCGGGCCTCGCCTCGCGACGGGCTCGCCACCAGACTCGCCGGCGCCGCTCGGCTCGAACTTCATCGCGCCAAGCGAGGGTCGAGCGTGTCGCGCCGGCCGGCGCCGAGGAGGTTGATTCCCAGCACCGTGATCAGGATCGTGACTCCCGGAAAGGTGGCGCGCCACCACGCCGTCGAGAGATAGACGCGCCCGTCCGCCAGCATCCCACCCCACGTCGGGGTCGGCGGCGGCACGCCGAGCCCGAGAAACGACAGCGCCGATTCGACCACGATCACCCGCGCCATGTCCAGAGTCGCCGAGCCGGGCCGGGTCGCCCGTGAGATGCCGGATGAGGACCACGACGAACGAGACACCGAGCATGACGATGAGCGGCTGGGCCAGCCGTCGGGCCAGGACCGTCTTCATCCGCCGCGGGTCAGTCGGGCGATGGCCTCGATGTGCGGGGTGTGGGGGAACATGTCGACGGGCTGCACCCACTCCAGCCGGTAGCCCGCGCGGGTGAGGTCGCCGGCGTCGCGGGCGAGCGTCCCGGGGTTGCACGAGACGTAGACGATGCGCGCCGGGCCCAGCGCCACCAGCGCCTGCAGCGCCTTGGGATGGAAGCCGGCGCGCGGCGGGTCCGCCACGACCACCTCGGCCTTCACGCCGTTCCTGATCAGCTCCGGCAGGTGGTGCCGCACCTCGCCCGACAGGAACGTGCAGTTGTCGATCCCGTTCGCCCGCGCGTTGCGCACCGCGTCCTCGACGGCCGTGGCCGCCACCTCGATGCCGAAGAGGCGGCGGCAGCGCGGGGCGAGCAGGAGGCTGATCGCGCCGGTGCCGGAGAAGAGGTCGAAGACCGTCTCCATCCCCGTCAGCGCGCACGCCGCCTCCACGAGGGCGAAGAGCCGCTCGGCCTGCGCCGTGTTGGTCTTGAAGAAGGAGTTCGCCGAGATCTGGAAGGTGAGCCCGCCGAGCGACTCGTTGATGTGGTCGCGGCCGGCGAGCAGGTGCTCCTCGGTCCCGACGGCCACGCTGGCCTTCTTGGCGTTGACGTTGAGGACGACGCTGACCGTGCTCGGCACCCGGGCGCGCAGCCGCTCGGCCAGCGGCGCCAGCGTCTCGATCTCGGGAGCGGTGGCGACGATGTTCGCCATCGTCTCCCCCGTGCGCCGCCCCTCGCGCAGCATCAGGAAGCGGAGCAGACCATCCCCGGCGGCCTGATCGTAGACGCTGAGGCGCCGCTCCCGCAGGTCGCGCCGCACCTCGTCGAGGAGCGCGTTGAGCGCGTCGGGCTGGAGCAGGCAGCGCTCGACGTCGAGGACCGAGTCGTAGCGCTCGGCCTCGTGCAGCCCCACCACCGGCTCGCCCGCGACCTCCGCCACCGTGAACTCCATCTTGTTGCGGTAGCCGTAGAGCTCGGGCGCGGGCACGATCGGGCGGATCTCGAAGCGGCCGAGGCCGCCCAGGCGCTGCAGGCAGTCCGCCACCTGCTTGGCCTTGAAGGCGAGCTGGGCGGGATAGGCGAGATGCTGGAGCCGGCAGCCTCCGCAGCGGCCGAAGTAGGGGCAGGGCGCCTCGACCCGGTCGGGCGAGGGCGTCTCGACCGCCTCGATGACCCCCCGGCCGAAGCGGGCGCGCGCCTCCGCGAGCCGGACCCGGAGGCGATCGCCCGGCAGGCCTCCCCGCACGAAGACCACGTAACCGTCGGCGCGCCCCACGCCTTCCCCGCCGAAAGCGAGGTCGTCAATGGTCAAGGAAAGAGACTCTCCGCGCCTCGGTCGGCTCATGGGAGTCACACTATAAATTTGCGTCAGATCGAAGTCAATTTGACCTGAGCCGTATATGCTGGTCGCCGTGTCGAGAGCGCGCTATGATGCCCTGCGATGAGGCCATCGGCGCCCCGCGCCGTCGGTGACATTCTCCCCCTGGCCGTCCCCCAGATCGCGGACCGGCTCGCGGAGCTGACGATCCGGCGGCAATGGCGGTCCCTGGTCGGACCCATCCTGGGATCCGAGGCGGCCCGGCGCACTCAGCCAGCCGGGCTCATGGGGGACCGCCTGCACGTCGTCGTCGACAACTCGCCCTGGCTCCAGGAAGTCACGCTGCGCGCGCCCGAGATCGTCGGCGCGCTCGACCGCGCGCTCGGGCCGGGCACGGTCCGGACGCTCAAGGTCACGCTGGGCAGGATCGAGACCGACAGCCCGCCTCCCTCGCGGCCACCGGCCGAGCCCGGACATCGGGTCACCGATGAGGAGCGCCGGGCCGTCGATGACCTCCTGGCCTCGATCACGGATCCCGACCTCGCAGCCTCGATGCGGCGACTGCTCCTGAAGACGAGACGATTCTCTTGACACGAGGTCTTGCATGACACGAGCGCTTCTGCCGGCAGTCTTCCTGTCCCTCCTCATCGCCGGTTGCGTGACGGCGGCGCCCACCGCGAGTAACACGGACACGCCCGCTCCGCCCTCGCCGCGCCCGGCCGGCCAGGACTGGATGGCGGAGGCGTACTACCACTTCGCGGTGGCCCAGATGCAGGCCCAGGCGGGACGGCTGAAGGACGCGATCGGCGAGCTGCGGGAATCCCTCAAGCTCGATCCCCGCGCCTCGATCCTCTGGATGCAGCTCGCCCAGTGGCTCGGCCGCACCGACGCCCTCGACGAGGCGGTGACAGCGGCGCGCAAGGCGGTGCAGCTCGCGCCCGACTCGCCGGCCCAGCGCTTCACGCTGGCCGAGCTGCTGCGCGCCCAGAAGAAGTACGGCGAGGCGGAGGCCGAGTTCGAGAAGGTGATCACCCTCAACCCGAAGTCGCCCGACGCCTACCTGAGCCTGGCGCGCTACCTCGTCGAGCAGAAGGCCTACGAGCGGGCCCGCGAGGTGCTCCTCCGGCTGGTCGCGGTGCAGCCGAGCCTCGCCCAGGCCCATTTCTTGCTTGGCCGCCTGGCCATCGAGCAGGAGCAGTGGGACGAGGCGGTCACGCGGCTGAAGCGGGCGGTGGAGCTGGACCCCGACCACGACGGGGCCTGGACGGCGCTCGGCTACGCCTATGAGGCGCGCCACGAGCCGGAGAAGGCCATCGAGGTTTATCGCCAGGCGATCCAGGCGAGCCCCGACAACGGAGCCTTCGTCGAGCGCCTCGGCGACCTCCTGATCCGGCTCGGTCGCTTCCAGGAAGCGCAGGCCGAGATCGAGCACCTGACCCAGGCGGCGCCCCGCGATCCCCGCGTCTTCATGAAGCTCGGCGCCGTGTACTACGAGCAGAAGCAGTGGGACAAGGCCAGCGAGGCCTTCCGCCGCGTCCTCGCCCTCGAGCCCTCCAACCTCCGCGCCCGCTTCTTCCTGGCCACCACGCTCATGGACGGCGGCAAGGACGCCGAGGCCCAGGGGGAGCTGCAGCAGATCCTGCGCGCCGATCCCCAGTCGATCGACGCGCGCGTGCAGCTGGGCTTCCTCCACAGCCGGGCCAAGCGGTTCGACGAGGCGATCGCGATCCTGAAGGAGGCCGCCAACCTCGATCCGAAGCGGCCCGAGCTCTTCCTCTACCTCGGCACCGCCTACTACCGGGCGCAGCAGTACGACCGGTCGCTGGCCACGCTCCAGGAAGGGCTCTCGCTCGAGCCCCGGAACAAGGACCTGCTTTTCCAGCTCGGCGTCGTGCTCGAGAAGCAAACGAAGTTCGACGACGCCGTCCGCGCGTTTCGCGAGGTGATCCAGCTCGATCCCAAGCACGCCGAGGCCTACAACTACGTCGGCTACATGTTCGCCGAGAAGGGGGTCAACCTCGACGAGGCGGTGACCCTGATCTCGAAGGCGCTGGCCCTGGAGCCGGACAACGGCTACTTCATCGACAGTCTCGGCTGGGCGCTGTACCAGCAGGGTCACTACCCGGAGGCCCTGCATGAGCTCAAGCGCCCCGTCGAGAAGGCCAAGGAGGATCCGGTGATCTTCGACCACCTCGGCGACGCGTTCATGAAGAACGGCCTCGCCGAGGAGGCGATCACGGCTTGGGAGAAGTCGCTCTCGCTCGACCCGCACGCGGAGGCGGTGAAGAAGAAGATCGAGGAGGGGCGCAACCGCCTGCGCCGGGTCAAGGGTGAGAGCCCGAAGGCGTCTCAGTAACTTCGCCCTCGCCCTCGTCGTCGCCGGGTGCGCCACGGCGGCACCCCCGCCCGGGCCGCCGCTGGCGGACGAGGTCCGGCGGCTCGTCGCGCTCCTGACGCTCCGGCGCGACGAGTTCTCCGATCTCCGTACTCTCTCCGAGGTGACGGTGCGTCGCGGAGGCGCCATCCAGCGCTTCGCCGGCGCGCTCCTCGTCAAGCCGCCGGCCTCGGTGCGCTTCGAGGCTCTCTCCCCCTTCGGCCAGCCGTTCCTGGTGGTCGCGATGTCCGACGGGACCCTGACGAGCTACAACGTGGTCGAGAACGCGGCGCTGACCGGCCCGGTGGGCGAGAAGACGAGCGGCCGCTGGCTCGGAGTACCCCTCGGGCCCGAGGACATCGTCGGCCTCCTGATCGGCCGCATGCTCCCGCCCACGGGCATGACCGCCGCGGAGATCCTTCCCGCGGACGACGCCGGCCCGTCGATCCAGATGGTGGGCCGCGACCGCACCGAGCTCTCGCGTGCTAGCGTAGCCTGCCTTGTCGAGGGGGGTCGGATCGGTGCGTCGCCTTGTGGTGAACGCCTCGGCTAAGGTGAACCTGACCCTCGAGGTGCTCGGCAAGCGCCCGGACGGTTACCACGAGATCGCCACGGTGATGCAGGCCGTGGACCTGTCCGACCAGGTGGTGCTCGAGGACGCGCGCTCTCTGATGCTGGAGACCGACGCTGCCGGTGTGCCGACGGGCGCCGACAATCTCGTGATGCGCGCGGCCGCGCTCCTGCGGGAGGCCGCCGGCGTCGACCGGGGCGCGCGCATCCGGCTCGCCAAGCGGATCCCGGTGGCGGCGGGCCTCGGCGGCGGCTCGAGCGACGCAGCGGCCACGCTGTGGGGGCTCAATCGCCTCTGGGGCGTCCGGTGGGGCGGCGAGCGCCTGAGCGAGCTGGCCGTGCGGCTCGGAATGGACGTGCCGTTCTTCCTGGGCCGGGGGCGGGCCCTGGCGACCGGGCGGGGCGAGCGGATCGAGCGGCTGCCCGGGGGCGGCGCGTACGCGCTCGTGCTCGTGAACCCGAACATCGCCCTCCCGGCCCGGGAGGTGTACGGGCGGGTCACGGAGGCGGTATTCTCGGACGGCTCCCGCGTCCCGGCGATGCTCAAGGCGCTCGAGCGGCGGAATGCCGCGGTCGTGGCCGCCAGCCTCTACAATGGCCTCGAGACGGTGGTCGAGCCGGCGTGGCCGGTGGTGGGCCGGATCAAGGCCGCGCTCGCGAGCGCGGGCGCGCTCGGCGCGGTGATGTCGGGGAGCGGGCCGACGGTGGTCGTGGTCGCGCGCTCGCTCGACCACGCGCGGCAGATCCGGACGCGGGTGGCGCGGGCGTCGTGGTCGTGCTGGTCGGTGCGCACGGTGTCCGGGCCGGCGGTCCGCCTCGCCGGTTGAGCGGCCGGGGGCGCTGGACGACAATGGACGGCGTGGAGACGATGGGGCTCGTTGGGGCGTGGCCAAGCGGTAAGGCGCGGGACTTTGGATCCCGTATTCGGGGGTTCGAATCCTCCCGCCCCAACCATTCTCCGGGTCGATCCGGGGCGGGAGGGGGGCGGCGGTCCCAGCGATGAGACGGCGAGAGGCGAGAATGGCATACGAGCTGAAGCTGTTCTCCGGCAACGCGAACCGGCCGCTGGCCGACGAGATCGGCCAGTACCTGCGCGTATCGGTCGCCAACGCCGACGTCGACCGGTTCTCGGACGGCGAGATCTTCGTCCAGATCAACGAGAACGTCCGCGGCGCGGACGTCTTCATCATCCAGCCCACCTGCCCGCCCGTGAACGACAACCTGATGGAGCTGCTCGTCATGATCGACGCGCTCAAGCGCGCGTCGGCGGGCCGCATCACCGCCGTCCTCCCCTACTACGGCTACGGGCGGCAGGACCGCAAGGTCCAGCCGCGCGTGCCGATCACGGCCAAGCTCGTCGCCGACCTGCTGACCGCCGCCGGCATCGACCGCGTGATGGCGCTGGACCTGCACGCGGGGCAGATCCAGGGCTTCTTCAACATCCCCGTCGACCACCTCTTCGCCGCGCCCGTCATCATCGACTACCTGGGCAAGAAGGACCTCCAGGATCCGGTCATCGTGTCGCCCGACGCCGGCGGCGTCGAGCGCGCCCGCGCCATCGCCAAGCGGCTCAAGGCGGGCCTCGCCATCATCGACAAGCGGCGGGACGGCCCGAACGTGGCCGTGTTCATGCACCTGATCGGCGACGTGCGGGGCAAGGACGCGGTCATCATCGACGACATGATCGACACCGCGGGCACCCTGATCCAGGCCGTGGAGGCGCTCGAGCGCGAGGGCGCGCGGCGGATCATCGCCTGCGGCGTCCACCCGGTCCTGTCCGGGCCGGCCGTCGACCGCATCCGCTCGTCGCCCCTCGAGGAGCTGGTCATCACCAACTCGATCCCGGTCCCGGGGCAGAAGCGCCTGGCGCGGGTCACCGTCCTGTCGGTGGCGCCGCTCCTCGGCGAGGCGATCCGCCGCATCCACGACGAAGAGTCGGTTTCCACCCTATTCGTGTAGGAGCACCCTCGACATGGAACAGCGAGAGCTCACCGTTCAGCACCGCCAGGGCACGGGCAAGTCGGTGGCGAAGCGCCTGCGCCGGACCGGCCAGGTCCCGGCCATCGTCTACGGCGGCGCGTCCCCCGTGCCGGTCACGGTCGATCCCAAGGACGTGCTGCGGATCATCCACGGCCACGAGGGCAGCACCCAGCTCCTGTCGCTCCGGTTCGCCGGCGACGGCGGCAACACGGTGGCCATCATCCGCGACATGCAGTTCGACCCCGTCACCGAGGCCCTGATGCACGTCGACCTCCAGGAGGTCGCGATGGACCGGGCGATCACGGTGACGGTCGCCGTGCACGCGGTCGGCGAGCCCGCGGGCGTGCGCGAGCAGCTGGGCGTCCTCAACCTCGTCCTGCACGAGCTGAACGTCTCGTGCCTCCCGGGCCAGATCCCCGAGCGGATCGACGCCGACGTATCCGCGCTGATGATCGGCGACGTCCTCACGGTGGCGCAGATCACGCCGCCGTCCGGCGTGCGGATCCTCAACGATCCCGGCCAGGCGGTCGCCACCGTCGCCCCGCCGCGGGCGGAGGAGGCGCCGGTCGTCGCCGCGGTCGCCGTCGTCGCGCCCGCCGAGCCCGAGGTGCTCACGGAGCGCAAGCCCAAGGAGGGCGCCGAGGAAGGCGCCAAGGAAGGCGGGAAGAAGGAGAAGAAGTAATCGGGGCGGGCCCGCGTGGCTCAGGCCGTCGTGGGGCTCGGAAACCCCGGCGCCGAGTACGCGGGCACCCGTCACAACGTGGGCCAGCGGGTGGTCGACGGGCTGGCCGCGACACTGCACGCGCGCTTCGCGCGGCGAGGCGAGGCGCTGATCGCCCGCGGCCAGTGGCGGGGAGAGCCGCTGTCCCTGGTCAAGCCGCAGGCCTTCATGAACGTCACCGGCCCCGCCCTCGCCCGCATCGCTCGCCGGCTGCGTCTCGGCCCGGCGGACCTGATCCTGGTCTACGACGACATCGATCTCGCCCTCGGCGCCGTCCGCGTGCGCATGAAGGGCAGTCACGGCGGCCACAACGGAGTGCGCTCGATCATCGAGTCCCTGCAGACCGACGAGCTTCGCCGCGTGAAGATCGGCATCGGACGCCCGGCCAGCAGGACCGAGGTGACCGACCACGTCCTGACGCGCTTCGACCCCGAGGAGCTGCCCGTCGTCGAGGCGGCCTGCGCCGAGGCGGCGGAGCGCGTCCTGAAGCTCGTCACCGAGCGAGCACAGTAGGAGCGACTCGATGGGCTCCGTGACCCTCGCGCCCGTCCTGGGGATTCTGGGCCTCGCGATGGCCTTCGCCATGTACCGCCACGTCGTCGCCCAGCCGGCCGGCACCGGCGCCATGCTCGACATCGCCGCCCAGATCCACACCGGGGCCATGGCCTTCCTGCGCAAGGAGTACTCGATCCTCGGCTGGTTCATCGCGGTGGTGGCGGTCGTGCTGGCCCTGGTCATCGGGCCGCCCACCGCGCTG
Organism: Candidatus Rokuibacteriota bacterium; assembly: GCA_016201575.1. GTDB lineage: Bacteria > Methylomirabilota > Methylomirabilia > Rokubacteriales > CSP1-6 > AR9. The sequence goes on from JACQCN010000374.1 coordinate 9,674, forward strand.
GCCTTCGTCGGCGGCGCGCTCTGCTCGATCCTCGCGGGCTTCTTCGGCATGAAGGCCGCCACCCGCGCCAACGTCCGCACGGTCAACGCCGCCAACACCGTCGGCCGCGACCGCGCCCTGTCCATCTCCTTCTACGGCGGCGCCGTCATGGGGCTCTCGATCGCGAGCCTCGGCATCATCGGCCTCGGCGTCTTCTACCTCGTCTGGGGCCAGCCGCTGGTCATCAACGGGTTCGCCATGGGCGCCTCGTCGATCGCGCTGTTCGCGCGCGTGGGCGGCGGGATTTACACGAAGTCGGCCGACGTCGGCGCGGACCTGGTCGGGAAGCTCGAGGCCGGGATCCCCGAGGACGACCCGCGGAACCCGGCGGTCATCGCCGACAACGTGGGCGACAACGTCGGCGACGTCGCCGGGATGGGCGCGGACCTGTTCGAGTCCTACGTGGGCTCGGTGGTGGCCGCCATCGCCATCGGCGCCACCCTCGCCGCGCCGGAGCGCTACACGGCGCTCCCGATCGTGATCGTGATGGCGGGCCTGGGCGCCTCCGCCGTCGGGATCCTCTCGATGGGCTGGCTGCAGAAGCTCGACCCCCAGCAGGCGCTGCGCTCCTCGACGATCATCGCCGCCGTGCTCCTGACCGGGCTCTCGGCGGGCGTGGTGTGGATGTTCGACGTCGGCTGGGGCCCGTTCGGGGCCGTGGTCTCCGGCCTCGTGGCCGGGGTGGTCATCGGCTATCTGACGGAGATCTACACCTCGGGGCGGCCCGTGCAGCGCATCGCCGAGTCGTGCCAGACGGGGGCGGCCACCAACATCATCTCGGGCTTCGCCGTGGGCATGGAGTCGACCGCCCTGCCCGTCCTGGCCATCTGCGCGGCGATCTACGCGGCCTACGCCGCCAGCGGGCTCTACGGCATCGCGCTCTCCGGCGTCGGCATGCTGGCGACGATCGGGATCACGATGAGCGTGGACGCCTACGGTCCCATCGCCGACAACGCGGGTGGGATCGCCGAGATGGCCCACCTCGGCCCCGAGACCCGCAAGATCACCGACCGGCTCGACGCCCTCGGGAATACGACCGCCG